>JAZAUJ010000104.1:0-4527 GCA_036342375.1 Anaerovoracaceae bacterium
AGCTTACTGTGATGCAGTACTTTTCGCCGGACGGGAAAAAGATCCACAAGAAGGGCGTCACGCCGGATTATATAGTGAACGGCAGCGCCGCTCAGCTCAAAAAAGCCGAGCAGCTCCTTGATGCAGGCTGATGCCTCCTTCATTGCGCCGTGATATGCGTGATGGTATAATATTTCTAAGTTCAGAGGGACTGTAAGGAGCTTATTATGGCGTATACATCGAAACTGAAGAGCAGGGAGAACGACGAGCTGTTCAGGGCGATCCTGTCGCTCGAAAACGAAGAGGAATGTTATCGTTTTTTTGAAGATCTGTGCACGATAAATGAGATACACGCGATGTCGCAGCGCCTCCAGGTCGCGATGATGCTCGATGACAATGAAACATATTCTGAGATCAAGAGCAAATCGAAAATATCCACTGCGACGATAAGCAGGATAAACAGATGCCTTCTTTACGGCGCGGACGGATACAGGACCGTCATCGCGAAATTGAAGAAGAATAAAGAATGACAAACGCACCAGCGCGGAGACGAAATACTAAATGGAAATATTCATCTATGAAGACCCGTCCGGACGGGAGATCTCGGACGGGTCGACTGATAGGCTGACAGAACGAGCTTATTATCAATGCTTCGGGGACCGTATGCCGGACATACTGCGGGAAAAGGGCGGCAAGCCTTATTTCGCGGAATCCGACGTACATTTTTCTGTGAGCCATACCGGCGCGGCGTTCGCGGTCGCGTTCTCCGGATCGCGGATCGGGATAGATATACAGAAAGTGACGTCGAATAACATCAAAGGCATCGCCGAACGATTTTTCCCTCAGAGCGATCTTGAATACTTCAGGACATACGGCGAAGATACTTTTTTCCGGATATGGAGCCGGAAAGAAGCGTATATAAAAATGCTCGGCGGCTCTGTGTTCACAGGCATACGAAAGTATCCTGTCACAGACGGGACGCATTTCCTTGACGTTATAGGGAAGGGCGAGGCGGAGGCGCACATGAATGAATTCAGCATCGGCAGAGATGACATATTCTGCGCTGCCGCAGGCGCAGATGAGATAATAAAGGTGAACGATATTGAGTAAAGGCAGCGGAGTAAAACCATATCTGGCAGGGACATTATTTATATTTCTTGTCGGCTTTTCATTTCTGATGATAAAGGAGTGCGTGCCGTACGGAGACACGATGCAGATCATGACATGGCGTTTTGATTTCGCTCTCATTGTCGTAATAATAATGATGGCGGCGCGGCATGTGAGTCTCAGGTCGCTTTTCACAGGCAAAAAGCTTTTTCTGCTGATCCCCGCGACATTCTATACGCTCTGCCTGTCACTCCAGACCGTAGGCATGAGATATACGACAACAGTCGAAGCTACGATATTGTTTTCAACGTCGCCGCTCATAGTTTATATCATCGCGGCGCTGTTTCTGAAAGAAAGATCAACGATCCTTCAGGTGGCGGCTGTCATCTGCTCTGTCGGTTCGCTTATAGTGCTCGAAGTAAGAGGAAACGATGTTTCGTTCAGCCCGCTCGGCACGACGATGCTTCTCCTTGCCGCGATCTCTATGGCGCTCTACACGGTATTCGCGAGAAAATTCACCGACCGCGGCACACCGTTCGAGACGACCGCGATCATCGTAATAGAAGGGTTTATTGTATTCAATATCTATTCTGTGATTTTCGATATCAATGCGGGCGATATAGGAAGGTATATAGAACCTGTAACGCATCCGCAGTTTGCATTTGCCGCGGCGTACCTCGGCATCTGTTGCATCATGCTGTCTGCGCAGCTCATGAACTATATGCTCCAGAATCTGCAGGCTGTCAACGCCTCTATCTTCAGCAACGGTTCCACGATAGTGACGATCATCGCGGGAGCCGTCATACTTGACGAACCCCTGACAGTCGGGATGATCATCTGCGCTGTTATTATTTTCGCCGCGATAATTATTATTTCCGCTGAAGGGGAAAAACTGAGGAAGGAGGCTTCCGGCATTGAAGGATGTAAATGACGCCGCCATGAGTTATTTAGAGCACAGGCCGCGCACAAAGAAGGAAATGCTGGATCACCTGAAAAACAAGGGTTACGGCGAAGATGAGATACGGGAAGCTGTCGCATTGCTGGAAAAGGCCGGCTATATGAGCGACGCCGAATATTCCGCCCAGTTCATGAAATAAGTGTTCGACAGGGGAAGGACGTATTTCAGGGTGCAGAGAGAGCTTGAAAAGCGGGGCGTCCGCGAGGAGGACATGCAGGCCGGAAGATTCGACTATGAAGATGAGTATGATGTGGATGTGGACGAAGAGGATGAGAAGCGCGCTCTCGCTTTAGGCGAGAAGTTCGCGGCTGCGGAGGACCGCATCGACAGGAAAAGAATGGGCAGGCTGCAGAGAAGGCTGGCAGGCTACGGATACGGCAGGCAGACTATTTATCATGTGACTGAAACGATATACAATAGATACGGAAAGGACGGCGATCCGGATGCCTGAGGACAGGTTTGCGAGAACGCGTACGCTCATTGGCGATCCGGGGCTCGAAAAACTTAATAATGCTACTGTGATGGTGTTCGGGCTCGGAGGTGTCGGAGGTATCTGCGCTGAAGCGCTGGCGCGCGCCGGCGTCGGTACGCTGCATATCGTTGATAACGACGTTGTCGACATTACGAATCTGAACAGACAGATAGTCGCTGTACAGGACACGGTCGGAAGACGCAAGACCGATGTCATGGAAGAACGCATTCTGTCCATCGGCCCGGAGATAACGGTCGTAAAACACGACATATTTTACCTGCCGGAAAATGCGGACGAGATCGATTTTTCAGGGCTTGACTACGTCGTCGATGCTGTGGATACTGTCACCGCCAAGCTGCAGATAGCCTCAAAAGCGAAGGCGGCGGGCGTTCCTGTCATATCGTGCATGGGCACAGGGAACAGGATGGATCCTTCAAAGTTAGTGATAACGGACATCAGCAGGACGCACACGTGCGGTCTCGCGAAGGCGATGCGAAGAGGCGTGAGGTCATGGGATATAGGTGAACTCAAAGTCCTTTTTTCCGAGGAAGTCCCCGTGAAGGCTGACCCTCCCGGAAGCAATCCGTTCGTACCGCCGGCGGCGGGGCTGATGATCGCGGGAGAAGTCGTACGGGAAATCATAGGTAAGGGGGGATAGCAGATGGCCGTAAAGGTCAGAGAAGTGAATATCGAGCGCGGTCTTCCGACTGTTGATACCGCTCTTAAGAATCTCGTGAACGGTCTTGCGACAGCCAAGATGCAGGGCGCGAAAGCCGCGGTCGTTATACACGGATACGGTTCGAGCGGGACCGGAGGAAAGATAAGGCCCGCAGCGAGGGCAAAACTGAAATCGCCTGAGCTCAGGGGCATTGTCAGGGACAGCGTGCCCGGAGAGAAATGGTATGAGCGGAAAAATGAATTCCTGGATATATGTCCTGCATTGAAAGAATTCGCCAGGGATATTGACGGGAATATGGGAATAACAGTAGTACTTCTGAAATAATGAAAGGAAGGTACATCATGAGTCTTAAGGCAATACAGGGAGATATAACGAAACTCGATGTCGACGCTATCGTCAATGCGGCGAACGGAACGCTGCTCGGAGGAGGCGGCGTGGACGGAGCGATCCACAGAGCGGCGGGGCCTGAGCTCAAAGAGGAATGCAGCACGCTCGGAGGCTGCAATCCCGGCGAGGCAAAGATAACGAAGGGATATAATCTTCCCGCGAAATATGTCATCCACACAGTCGGGCCGATGTGGTACGGCGGGAACAGCGGCGA
Source organism: Anaerovoracaceae bacterium (assembly GCA_036342375.1). Lineage (GTDB taxonomy): Bacteria > Bacillota > Clostridia > Peptostreptococcales > Anaerovoracaceae > JALCRY01. Next base: position 3,797 of record JAZAUJ010000104.1, read on the forward strand.
GGCCGAGACCCTCAGAAACGCGTACAGGAACAGTCTTGAGCTCTCGGCTGAGAACGGTGTGAGATCAATAGCGTTCCCCGCGATCTCGACAGGTGTCTACGGTTACCCGAAGGACGAAGCTGCGGAGATAGCTGTAAATACAGTGAAGGAATTTCTCAGGGATCATGACATGGATGTCACGCTCTGCGCGTTCAGTTATCAGGATCTGCAGAGATATGAAGCGCTGATATAGGAGAAAATATATGGATCTGGCATTGATAATCTGTACAGTTGCGATCGCGGTCCTTCTCATTGTGACTATCGTTATGGTGAGCGGGCTCAGGCGGTCTGTTTCGAGCGGTGTAAATGCATCAATGCAGGAACTCGCGGACCGGATCAGACAGAGCGACCGCGATTCTTCGGAGATGCTCGACAAGCGGCTCAGGGAAACGGCCGATCTCCAGGACAAGCGCATAAAAGAAAACAACGAAAATGTTGACCGCAGGCTTGCCGATATGTCAAAGCGCATCAGCGATATGGCCGTCGAGAACGAGCAGAAACTCGACAGTGTACGAACGACCATGGAAACGAAGATCACCGCATTGACGGAAGATAACAACAGGCAGCTCGACAGGATGCGCGAGACTGTGGATGAAAAACTGCAGAAGACGCTTAACGAGCGGATCTCGAAATCGTTTGAGCTCGTCAATCAGAGACTGCAGGACGTTACCGAGGGCATCGGCGCGATGAAA
>JAZAUJ010000105.1:0-4527 GCA_036342375.1 Anaerovoracaceae bacterium
GAAACACGATGACACCTTCATTCGAAAGGTTTTTCATGCCGCGCTCGCCGTATACGACACTGCCGCCGGTAGCAATGATAGAATCGTGCACATGCAGCGTAGCGCACAGATTCTCTTCTATCCTGTTAAGGCCCTCGTTCCCGTATTCCGCAATGATCTCGGGGAGCTTCTTTCGTTCTTCTTTAATGATCAGTAGATCCGTGTCTATGAAATCATAACTGAGTTCCGTAGCCAGCAGGATCCCTGTAGTGCTTTTGCCGCATCCGGGCATCCCTATCAGAACTACATTTCTTTTTTTCATAATATCTGCCTCTCGGAATCCGCAAGTTGCGGATGGACTATATTATATCAGAAAATCATATGCTTTATTCGTTAAACGTTCAGGAAAAATACATTTTCTTGACGAATGAACATTGTTGTATCATAATGTTACAGTCAGTAAGCAGAAAGACGAGAGAGATTTTGAAGACCTACAGAAACATTTCAATCAGGATAATAACGGGCATCGCGACAGTGGCACTGACCGCTGTCTTATTATTGTCCGGCTTCGCGCAGGCAGCGGAAACGGTCGGGAATATCTCGGAACTCGATCAGAGCTATACCGGTCCGGTGACATCCGGGAAATACACTACGAAATGGGGCGTTGTATACGGCGGGAACTTCGATACGGGGAAAAATACCGACGCCGATCTGTGGCAGAATACTGTAAATACAGAAGAGATCGGAAGTTATCCTCTCGGGGATATAAAGATCAAAGGCAGATCCGCGATCGTCCTCGATGCGAACACCGGCAATATCCTGTACAGTAAAAACATGAACAGGCGCATATATCCTGCGAGCTGCACAAAAGTGCTCACAGCTGTCGTCGCTGTGGAGAACAGCTCTCCTGACGATATCATTACAGTCAAAAAAGACGCTACGGAGCTCAAGTACAATTCTTCTCATATAGCGCTCAAAGCCGGTGAAAAACTGTCCATGGAGCAGGCTCTCTTCGGACTGCTCATGGCGTCTGCGAATGACTGCGCGACCGCCATAGCCGAAGATGTAGGAGGCTCCGTTGAAAACTTCGCCGAGATGATGAACGAGAAGGCCGAAAGCATAGGCTGCGAAGATACGCATTTCACCAATGCCAACGGTCTGTATGATAAGGATCATTACACTACAGCCCATGACCTCGCATTGATAATGCAGTACGCCTGCAAAAATAAGATATTCGAACGGATAGATACATCGTGGCGCTATACTGTCAGGAAGACGAACAAATCCAAAGTCCGCGACCTCTGGAACACACACTATATGGTCTGCACGAAGTACTACTACCTCGACGGCATTGTCGGAGGGAAGAACGGCTATATAGACGAATCCAGATTCAATCTCATAACCCACTATCAGAAAAACGGACACGACCTTATCATCGTCGACTGCACCGCGGACAGCGCGGGAGATTACTGCCGCGACACTCAGAAACTGATAAAGGCCGTAACATCATCGTACAAAGCGGTCAAAATAAATGACGGGGATATCGATGTCGGTAAGGTGACCGTGGATACGTTGACGGGCGAGAAGGAAATAAGCGGACGCCTCGGTTCAAAAATGTATCTTGAGCTCCCGAACGGCGCCGACATTTCTGACGTTGAATATTCGTTCGAATCATGCAGTGACCTGAGCGGTCATATCGCTGAAGGAGATGTCATCGGAACTGAAGTCGCGAAATATAAAGGCGCTGTTATCGGAGCAGCAGTCGTTGAAGCCAGGCGCGGTTCCCTGCTGCCGGACATTGCCGTGGCGGCCGTTATTATTCTTGCAGCCGTGACAGTTATTATCGTGCTCAGAAAGAGACATCGCTCGAAACACGCGAGGCGCAGGCGCCGCGGAAGACAAGTGAAAACGGGGCGCTGACAGATCACGCCCCGCTGATACAGACAAATATCTGATCATAAATTTACAGATCACATGCTGCTTTAACACCATATGCCGTCTTCGCTTCGAGGACGGCGTTGTTTATTGCTCTTCCCGTCACTTCGACAGCGAGCATCGCCAATGTGTCGACATCGGCCTTTTTGTCGCCGTACGAAAGTACGAAAATCGCGTCACCGTCAGCGGACGTATGTACAGGAGCTATGGTTTTCGCATATCCGTTATGCGCTATCTGGGCTATCCTGTTGCAGTCGCGCTTCTCGAGCGCGGCATCAGTAATTATGCACGTGATGCATGTATTTTCCATCTTCGGTTCATAAGGCTCGAAGTCAACGTCTATTTTTTCATACATCAGCCGGGTTATATCGACGATGTCCTTTCCGTTTTCGTCCATCATTCCGGCAAGAGGCCTGCCCGTGTCGTAATCGTATACGTTTCCGAAAGAATTCACGGATGTCACGGCGCCTATGCTTACATGCCCCGCCCTGACAGCGTAAGAGCCGAGCCCGGCTTTCATCTTCCGCGAAGGATCGAGTTTGCCGACAGTAGCTCCGGTGCCTGCGCCGAAATTCCCGGAACGCACTTCACTGCCGGAATACGCGTCCTCGCACGCTGCGTATCCCATCTCAGGCCCGGGCCTTACAGAACTGTCGCCGCAGCCCAGGTCGAATATGCAGGCGCCTGTTACAATAGGGACTATACCGGCGGGCGTCATGAATCCTGACCCGTGCTCCTCGAGGAATCTCATCGCGCCGTCGCACGAAGCAAGTCCGTAGGCGCTTCCGCCTGACAGCATGACGCAGTGCACCGACTCGCACATCTTTTCGGATTCAAGGGAAGCCGTTTCCCTGGAAGCAGGACCGCCTCCCCGAACGTCTCCTCCCGGCATCGCCCCGTCTTCGCATATTACAGCGGTGCAGCCTGTCCCTGCAGCTTCGTCCTGGGCGCTGCCGATCCTGAATCCTTTGATGTCGCTTATCCTGATTTCTTCCATGTCCTCCTCCGTTGGCAAAAAAAATCCCGAAGTGCCGTCAGTTAGTTAATTCACGCCCTAGCCTTCTCTAGGGGGGTGCCCTCGTCCTGCTTCTGTAGTCCGCTCGAAGGCGGCTGTACATTGGCGCCCGGATATCTGAGCTCCCATGTATAATCTGTAGGTTGAATTATACATCCTCACGCGCATTCCAGGATTTGAAAATGTAATCTTTTCGTAAAGTATTATAACATGACTGCCATGTTTTATTCAATTATGGAGCAAATATTAATGATCTTTTATCCAGTCCGCGAGCCTGCTGTGATACTCATCAAGGTCGTCCGCCTCAGTCCGCGATTTTCTTCCGAAAATAAGATCCGGCAGATAATGCGGCGTCTTTCCTCCGTCAAGCAAAGACCTTTCGCAGCCGATGCAATAGACGACGACATCGTCGCACGGGAATTCCGACGCGCGCTGACGCATGCGCCGCTGCACTTCCCCGTTCGGAACGAGACCGTACAGATTGTCTCCGCAGCATTCCGACGTCATGCCGTGATGCTCCGCTTCTTCAATATCGATATTCATCTTTCTGAGCAGGCTGCGGACAGCGGCGTGGACCTGAGGCTTATGCCGGAACCCGCATGAATCGTGGACTGACATCGTGACGCCTCCGTAATCCGGAAGCTCAAGATCATCAAAACTGTCCGCGACCTCCCAGAATGAGATCGTATCGATGCCGCTGTAAAGCGACCTGAACCTGCGGTCGCATCCCGCGCAGTTATTTATTATTACAGATCCTTCCGGCAGCCCGGGTTCATGCCTGCAGCAGACTTCGTGACATTTAAGATCACTGAAATGCTCTTTCAGCAGTTCATCCATGAGCCGTGCGACATCGGGCTTGTATATACAGAGTGCGCAGCCGGGGTTGAAATACACATTCTCGGCATCAGGCTCAGGTACAGAAATACTGTCCCGCCCCGTCATCGGGCTTTCCGCCGCACCCGTCGGGCAGACGGCCGAACACGTCCCGCAGTCGATGCACTTCTCCGGATCGATCTCATAGTGAGACCCGCCCTTTGCGACGGCTCCCGCAGGACACACTTCCGCGCAGGCTCCGCAGCTGATACATTCGTCTGAAATAACAAAATGGAATCTGTCTTCGATGCCGGTCACCACCGGCTCTGCCTTTTTAATATTACGATCTTTCATATCCGGCCTCCGTTCCGCCTTATCCGTTCACGCTTCAGGCCTTTTTCGCGAACTCCATCGTTTCCGGATTTCTGAGCCGCTGATGCTTATAGAACGGGATGTCATATTTCGCGCCGAGTTCACGGCAGAGATCCTTGTAGCACGCCTTCATTTTGTCGTGGAACACAATAGCCTCAACGCCGCCTTCTATCGCATTCATGGCGCGCTCGACCCATTCCAGTCCGTGCTCGTCCTCGTACCTTCCGTCGACGAGCCATTGATTCGCTATGCAGTGCGTCACGCCGAACGTCTGCCCGTCCCATACTCTGAACGGCGCCTGCGCCCAGTCCGTCTGGAAATGTATCCCGCCAACACAGAGAAGATTATGGACATACAGACCGTCATTCTCGAAAATGTGCATAAGGCCTCTCGCGAGAGCCCTGCACGCGTCC
>JAZAUJ010000106.1:0-4492 GCA_036342375.1 Anaerovoracaceae bacterium
CGATTTCTCGCAGCGCGGCATCATACTGAAGCCGGGGCAGACGATAGAGGATCTGTTCGAAGAGAGGAGGCCGCTGTATCAGAAATATGCCGAGATAACGGTAGACACATCGGGACTTACGCTGGCCGAATCGGCCGAGATCATAGCCGACAGAGTAAGAGCAGTGTGGGAAGCGGAAGACTGAACAGGAAGGAGATATTTTGGATTATCTTAGCGCTATAAACGACAGAGTTTCGCGGAGAAGCTATACGAAGGAGCCTGTCTCAAATGATATCATGGAAGAACTGCGCAGACTGACTGACAGATGCAATGAAAAAGGCGGGCTGCATATCAGTATCGAACATGACGACGAAGCGGCGTTCGGCGTAGCGGCGAGCAGGGGCATGCTTTCAGGCGTGAAAACGTATTTTCTGCTTGCCGGCCCTGAAGATGACGAGAATCTGTGCGAGAAGCTCGGCTATTTCGGCGAACTTCTCGTGCTCAGAGCCGTATATCTCGGGCTCGGCACATGCTGGGTGCACGGCACGTTCGATCACGAAGCCGTGGCTCCGAAGGTAAAAGAAGGGGACGCGATGCATTGCTGCATCGTTTTCGGAAATGTAAAGCCGCAGATGACGCCCAGGGACCTTATGGTGTCGAAAAGCCTGAAACGGAATACGAAGCGGGTCAGGGACATGCTGATCACTGAAGACCAGCCGTCGAACTGGGTCATCGCAGGCGTCCGCGAGGCGGTAAGGGCGCCGTCCGCGAGAAACAGGCAGGGCGTAAAATTTCTCTGCTCATCTGATGTCGTCAGTGCAAAAGTCGAAAATAAATATGAAACGGATCTATACGATCTCGGTATAGCGAAGCTCCATTTTGAGATCGGAGCCGGGCTCGGGAAGGGCGCGTGGGATTTCGGAAACGGCGCGGTATATGAGCGCCGTGACGGCGAATAAGAAAGCACGGCATTAAGCGCCTCGTACTATAAATGGATGCCTCCCGCGAAGCGCAGGGAGCATCCATTCGTTTTCTTTTGAATCAGAACTGACTGAAGTTTATTAGTGAACAGAATTTCTTTTATTGTTTATCAGTTCTTCAGCGACTGCATCGGCGCCGGGATCCTTCCGCCGCGTTCTATCATCTTCGCGGGGGAACTTGTATTCACCTTCATGATAGGGCCCGTTCCGAAGAGTCCGCCGAATTCGAGTTCTTCGCCTTCTTTCAGTCCGATGGCCGGTATGACTCTCACAGCCGTCGTCTTGGAATTGACCATGCCGATGGCCGCTTCGTCCGCTATCATGCCCGATATGACCGAAGCGGGCGTGTCGCCCGGTATTATTATCATATCAAGCCCTACAGAGCATACGGCTGTCATCGCCTCCAGTTTTTCTATCTTCATGCATCCGCTGCGCGCGGCAGAAATCATGCCGGCGTCCTCGCTTACAGGGATAAACGCGCCCGAAAGCCCGCCGCAGTTATTTGCCGCCATCAGTCCGCCTTTCTTCACGGCGTCGTTCAGCATGGCGAGCGCGGCCGTAGTGCCCGCAGCTCCGCATTCTTCGAGGCCTATCTCTTCGAGTATGTGCGCCACTGAATCGCCGACAGCCGGCGTAGGCGCGAGAGAGAGGTCTATGATACCGAACGGGACTCCGAGCATCTTCGACGCTTCAGAGCCGACGAGCTGACCGACTCTGGTGATTTTGAATGCAGTCTTTTTTATGACGCTCGCGACTTCCCCGAGGTCCGCACTGTCATCCATCTTGGACAGCGCGGCCCGCACGACTCCGGGCCCCGAAACTCCTACATTAAGGACGACATCGGCTTCACCCGGCCCGTGGAACGCTCCCGCCATAAACGGATTGTCCTCCGGCGCGTTGCAGAATACGACGAGCTTTGTCGCTCCGACGCACTGCTGATCTTTCGTGAGTTCCGCGCATTCTCGGATGACTCCTCCGAGCATCTTTACCGCGTCCATGTTTATCCCCGCCTTCGTGGTGCCCACATTGACGGATGAGCACACGACGTCGGTCTCAGAGACCGCCTGCGGGATCGATCTGATAAGATCGATATCTCCGGGGCCGAAACCCTTCTGGACAAGCGCGCTGTATCCGCCTATCAGGTCAACACCCGTAGCGCGGGCGCATTTTTCAAGCGTGAGCGCGTATTTTACGGGGTCGCCGCCCGATGCCGCGAGCAGCATGGATACAGGCGTGACAGCGATGCGTTTGTTCACTATCGGCACGCCGAAACGTTTTTCTATCGTATCGCCCGTTTTCACAAGATCTTTCGCGAGGCGCGTGATCTTGTCGTATATTTTCCCGCACGAAACTTCGATGTCGCTGTCCGCGCAGTCGAGAAGCGAGATACCCATCGTAATAGTGCGGATATCGAGTTCCTCTTCGCGTATCATGGTGATGGTTTCCATGATGTCAGACATTATGAGCATACTTTAGCCTCCTATACTCTGTGCATTGCGTTGAATGTGTCTTCGTGCATGACGCTGATCTCCATATCCGGAAGATCCTCTCTCATATTTTCGGCGAGATCGGGAAGATCGATGTTCATATTATCGATATCCACGACGATTATCGTCGTGAAATACTCGTCCAGTATCGTCTGGGATACTTCCATGATATTCGCGTTGGACTCGGCGATCCTTGCCGTTGCTGTCGCAAGTATGCCGACTCTGTCTTTGCCCACGATCGTAATTACTGCTTTCATGATTTACCTCCGTGCATTACATAAGATTTTTACATTCTATCATGACATATGTATTATCTGCAATATTTTCATCCCTCACGTATGATATCGTGAGTTTCGGATATTTCTTCGCGAAATATTTCCTGTTCATGCCGCGGTATCCCGGCATTGCCGAAAAACATCTTCCGCGTGAGCCGAACGCGGCGCTTATCCTGCCGGCGCCGCCTACCGCCTCTTCGCTCCCGTATTTTCGTATCAATGCGCGTTCCATGCTTTCGCGGGCTATGACGCTTTCGACTATCTGCCTGAATGAAGGATGATATGTCCCGCCGAGATCGGCGCCGGGATTTATAAGGTCGGTGCTTTTCAGTCCGACTCTCATGACTTCCGTTCCCGCCCCGGTCAGTATTTTGTACATCTCGGCGCATGTTCTTACCGATGTGTCGAAATCGTATGGCTCGTATTCTCCGCGGCGCAGCATATCCGCGAGTTCTGTGCCGTCAAGCACTACTGTCGGATATATGCGGGCGAGTTCCGGTCTGAGCGAAGCCGCTGCCCCGGCGCTTTCAATATCCTTTTCAGGCGTCGAACCGGGAAGGCCTGTCATAAGCTGTATGCCGAGCTTTATCCCGCGCTGCTTTATGAGCCTGCACGCCTCGTAAACGCATGCCGCATCGTGCCCGCGCTTTGAGCGCGCAAGCACATCATCGCTGAATGACTGCACGCCAAGTTCGACCGTCTGTACGCCGAAGCGCTCCAGATTGTCCAGCACAGGTCCGCTGACAGCGTCCGGCCTTGTTGAAAGGTGGAGCGAGTCCGCGGCTCCCGCGCTCACGTATTCGTATCCGATACGAAGATATTCTGTCTGCAGTTCCATCGGGATAGCCGTAAAGCTCCCGCCGTAAAACGAGATCTCCACTGAATCGAGATCCATACGCGAAAGTGTCGTGAGCCATGTCTCTATAGTTTCACGCACTTCATCGCCGCTGACAGGGACGCGCCGCGCGGTGATGGCGTCCTGATCGCAGAACACGCATTTGTGCGGGCATCCGAGATGAGGTATGAAAACCGGTATTATCGCGTGCTTTTTCATGAGTGCATTATAACGCCGCGGAGCGGAAAATGCTATAATCATATACGATCGGAGGTCGTGATGGGAACGATATATATTTCTGAAAACGCATACGAAGAAGTCACATCATATATCAGATCACTTGGGCATGATGTCGCGGCTGTCAGGCCGAACGCCGGACTCAGCGCCCCCGTGGCCGCCCATGCGGACCTCGCATTCTGCAGACTCGGAATCGCTCCCGATGCTCCTGTATTCAGGGGAGACACGGGCAGGCTGGGTCCTGTATATCCCGACGATGTACGCTTCTGCGCCGCGTGCACGGGGAAATATATCATCTGCAATGCGCGCATCACAGATCCCGGACTCCTCGGCGCCGCGGAGGAAGCGGGCATGACACTGGTAAATGTCAGGCAGGGCTACGCCAGGTGCAGCACGCTTATCGCGGGCGAGGAGAATATAATAACGTCGGATGAAGGGATCTGCAGAGAGTGCGTGAAAGCGGGGCTCAGCGCATTGCTCATATCTCCCGGCGGGATCCTGCTCCCGGGATATGAATACGGATTCATCGGCGGTGCGTCCGGCAGGATAGGCGGTGAGATAATATTCAACGGCGACATATCCGGGCACCGCGATTTTTCACGTATAAAAGACTTCATTTCAGGTCTGGGCCTTTCGATGAAATGGTTTCCCGGCCTTCCTCTGACCGATATCGGTTCCATAGTGTAAAACATTACTCAG
>JAZAUJ010000107.1:0-4468 GCA_036342375.1 Anaerovoracaceae bacterium
GCGATCGTATTAACTGTCGTGCTCACCGTTTCGCGCTTTACCGTCACTACAGGCTGCTCTTCCTCTTCGTTCTGAGCAAGTATGGAATCCACGGCTTCGTCGACGGACTGCACTCCCGAAACCATCGCTTCGCCCGCGCTTATCCGCTGCAGCTTTATTTTCGACGTTATTTCAGACGCCTGCTCTTCGGATACTGATTCACTGTATCCGAGCTTCACGCCCTCGAGCACCGCCCGGGCATCGTCCCTGCTTTCAACTACCGCGATGATCTTACCGTCAGAGACGACGGCGTACGGCGCTGAAAAGCTGTCCATCGAGCCGATGCCGCTTCCGGCCGCTAAACCTTCCGTCGCATGTGTCCCGACGCCGAACGTGTCAGGGTGGAGCGCGTCCGCGTCGGCGGGCGCAGCAATGCACGCGAGCGAAATAACAAGGGCCATCGCCGGCGCGATCAGCAGCCTGCCGGTCCTTTTCCTTCCTGTTTTTTTCATATCAAATCCTGAGTTTCCAATACCCATTGAAATAATCCCCTTTCAGTCCGCCCGCTGATCCGGCGCGGTCAATTGTTATTTTACGATTATGCCTGTGCCGCGTCAAGACCGGTTTTTCATTTTCACATTCCATTCAATGAACGCACATCCCGCCAATAAAAAAACGGCTTCCCGCCGAAAAAATAACAAATAAATAATACCGGTCATTGGCTCTTTCACCCTACCGCAAAACTTTCATCCTTATCGCTACGCATCCTCCCGGATTCCTTTGCCGCGCTACCCTCTTTCGGGACCGGCACTCGTTACTTCATATCCGCGGATACTTCCGATCTTAAGGTTTCCGTTTTTGCATTTTATGCCATCAGCACTACATCCGCTTCCGGCGGCCTTAATTCTGACCGGTATTATTCAATATGTTTTTCGCTATGCATGTCTGGTGGTCTCACCTTCTTTCTTAACTCCCCGCTCCCGCCTTCCGGCACCTGTCGGATCAGCGTCCGACCTGGAACTTGAAGCATGTAATCTTTGTACCATCATAGTAGCACCCGGCCCCCCGGAATTCAAGAGTTTTCAGTAAATTTTTAATATTCGGGTTATAGAGATTATCAATACCCTTCCGACCCGCAAATCTGTTTTAATTTCAATGTTCGAACAAGTTTAAACGTTACCGGCAGATCACCCGGCCGTAATGTAAACTTTGCCGGACGACAGCGCATATCGCTTTCTATCTTATTCCTTTTGCGCCGGCTGTGTGATATAATTCAAAATGGTTTTAATTCATTTACTGCAGCACAGAAGGAGTCAAAAACATGTATTCATTTTCAGACATCAAAGATTTCGATCCGGAAGTAGCTTCGCTGATACTTGCGGAGCTCGAACGCCAGAACTCGCACATCGAGCTTATCGCTTCGGAGAACTGGACGAGCAGGGCCGTCATGGCCGCGATGGGTTCGCCGTTCACGAACAAATACGCGGAAGGCTACAGCGGGAAAAGGTTCTACGCCGGATGCCAGAACATAGACAAGGTCGAAGACATCGCGATCGAAAGGCTCAAGAAACTTTTCGGAGCGGAGTACGCGAATGTACAGCCTCATTCGGGGGCGCAGGCCAATATGGCGGTGTTCTTCGCGGTCCTGAAGCCCGGCGACACATTCATGGGCATGAGCCTCGACCAGGGCGGACATCTCAGCCACGGTTCGCCGGCCAACTTCTCCGGCCAGTATTTCAACTGCGTGCCGTACGGCATTGATGAGAACGGACTGCTCGACTACGACGAGATCCGCCGCATCGCAAAAGAGTGCAGACCGAGAATGATCGTATGCGGCGCGAGCGCGTACGCGAGAGCGATAGATTTCAGCAAATTCAGAGAGATAGCGGACGAGGTCGGCGCTGTCCTGTTCGCGGACATCGCGCACATTGCGGGGCTCGTCGCGACAGGATATCACATGAGCCCGATCCCTTACTGCGATGTCGTCACATCCACGACGCACAAAACGCTGCGCGGACCGAGAGGCGGCGTGATTATGGCCACGAAAGAGGCGAACGAAAAGTTCAACTTCAACAAGGCCGTGTTCCCGGGCATCCAGGGCGGACCGCTCGAGCACGTCATAGCGGCGAAGGCCGTCTGCTTCAAGGAAGACCTCCAGCCTGAATACAAAGAATACTGCGGGCAGATCGTCAGGAATGCGCAGGCCCTGTGCAGCGGGCTCATGGAACGCGGCGTCGATATGGTCTCGGGCGGCACGGACAACCATCTGATGCTTGTGAACCTCATCAATTCCGGCAAGACAGGAAAAGAGGTCGAAGCCCTTCTGGACGAAGCGCACATCACCGCGAACAAGAATGCGGTCCCTAACGACCCCCAGTCACCGTTCGTAACGAGCGGGCTCAGGCTCGGCACGCCGGCAGTCACGACGCGCGGCCTGAAGGAAGACGATATGGACAAGATAGCGCAGGCCATCGCGATGCTGGTAGAAGACAAAGCGAATATGGACAAAGCGAAAGCGATCGTAAAATCGCTCACGGAAAAATATCCTCTTACGGATTACTTCCCGGCATAATTTCGCACAGACAGGGCGCCCGCTGCGGCGCCCTTTTTTGAAACGGCGGAGGAGGCAGAAATGAAATTCGAAAAGATAATGATCGCGGGGCTCGGAGCTCTGGGCCTCACATACGCTGAGTATTTCAGCAAGGTCCCGGGCGTAACCGTCTGCGGGCTCGTGGACAAAGAACGGAAGGAGCGCTATGAGCGCGACGGCAGGATCTGGAACGGCGAGCGGAGGGACTACCCGTATATCACGCCGGACATGACGGATGTGAAGGCGGACCTCGTCCTCGTCGCGACGAAATCGTCCGGGCTCGAAGCCGCGATAAAAGAGATCCCGAACGTTCTCAAAGACGACACAGTGATCATGTCGGTGATGAACGGGATAAGCAGCGAGCCGATGCTGGCGGAAGCGTTCGGGGCCGACCGCGTTATCGGCGCGGTGTACCTCGGCCACCCGGGGCAGAACGTGAACGGCCAGGTCTCGCACGACGGATCGTTCAAGACGTATATCGGCGAACTCGAGGGAGCGACGCGGTCCGAAAGGATCACCGCGCTCGAGGAACTGTTCAATAAGGCCGGCATGAACGTCAATGTGCCGGACAGCATACAGTATAAACTCTGGGCGAAGTTCATGATGCTCGTCGCCTTCAACCAGCCGACAGTGCTGTACGATACTGACTGGACGCCGTACACGCAGTACGAAGGCGGCATGGATCTGTCAGAACACCTGATGGAAGAAGTGTGCGCCGTCGCAGCCGCGGCCGGCGTCGAAGGGGCGGATGAAATGGTGAAGGAAAACCGCGAATTCGTGAAACGCTCTCCGCTCGAAACGAACCCGCCCATACATCAGGACTTCACTGAAGGCCGCCGCATGGAGGCGGACATCCTGTCCGGCGAGGTCGTCAGGCGCGGCAAAGAGTACGGGCTCGACACGCCGTACAATCAGGCCGTGTACGATGTACTGAATATACTGAATCAGAAAAACGCAAAGCGTTAGTCCTCATAACATACGCGAAGCTGAAATAAGGCTGCCGGGAAGGCGGCCTTATTTTACTTCAGGGGATCAAGCCGAAAAACAAAAGGTACGCCACTTATTTCAAGTCAAATCGATAACTTGAATTTAAAAGTGTGCTATAGCATTGCTATTTCTAATTTCACACAGCGGCCGGCGGAATGGTCCTGCGCGGCGCGGCCTGACATGATTTGACACGCCCGCTGCAATCCAGTATTATATAAGCAGCACAAAATTACAGATATTGTTAGGGGAGCTATTCGCTGAGAGTGGCCGCAGTGCCTTACCCTTGGACCTGATACGGATAATGCCGGCGCAGGCAAACATTACACTGACGAACGTTCCCCGCTATAGAGAGGGGAATTTTTCATGCACGATCTTCAAAGTTTTTTCGAATCGACGAGCGGACAGATCATAACTGTCATCATCATCGTCATACTGTTTCTTACCATCCTGATTTCGGGAAAGAAAGAAAACAAAAGGCCTGACACCAAGGCGCTCGTGGTCTGCGCGATCCTCACTGCGCTGTCGATGGTGCTCAGCTCCATCACGCTTTTCAGGATGCCGCAGGGCGGTTCCATCACACTGTTCGGCATGCTGCCGATAGTCCTCGCGGCGTATTTCTTCGGCGTCCGCGACGGGGTAATGACCGGCATCTGCGTCGGCCTCATCAACCTCATCATCGCGCCGTACGTAATACACCCGGCCCAGCTGCTCCTCGACTACCCGCTCGCGTTCGGCGCGCTGGCGTTCGGGGGAGCGCTCAGGAACACGGGCAAACACGCGCTGCCGATAGTATATATCGTCGGCGTGCTCTGCCGCTACGCCTGCGCGGTGCTGTCCGGCGTCATCTTCTTCGGAGCGTACTCGCCGGCCGGCTACAATACGCTCACATGGTCGCTGGTCTACAACGGCACA
>JAZAUJ010000108.1:0-4448 GCA_036342375.1 Anaerovoracaceae bacterium
GATAGATACATTCATGCTCGCGATATCACTTGCCGTAGCGGCCATACCTGAAGGCCTCGTGGCCGTGGTCACGATCGTGCTCTCTATCGGCGTGACGAAGATGTCTGAACGGAACGCGGTCATCAGAAAGCTGACCGCCGTAGAGACGCTCGGCTGCGCGCAGATAATCTGCTCCGATAAAACGGGTACGCTGACGCAGAACAAGATGACTGTAGTCGACCACTTCGGGCCTGACGAGAACCTCCTCGCGAAGGGCATGGCGCTCTGCACTGACGCAGAACTCGACGATTCCGGAAAGGCCGTCGGAGAACCGACGGAATGCGCTCTCGTGGAATACGCTCTGAAGCTGGGCATGCCGAAGACGAACCTCAAGGCGGACATGCCGAGGCGCGGCGAGGCGCCGTTCGATTCCGGCAGGAAAATGATGTCCACTATACATTCGCGGGAAGGCGAAAGCGCGGAAGGATACATACAGTTCACAAAAGGCGCGCCCGACGCATTGCTGCAGCGATGCACGAAGATACTCACGCTCGACGGCCCGGTGGATCTCACAGACGAACTCAGGAAAAAAGTCACCGACGCGAACAGCGACATGGCGGGACGGGCTCTCAGAGTGCTCGCGCTCGCATATAAGGAATACGATGAACTGCCTGAAGACTGCGCTCCAGAAAAGATAGAGAACGACCTCACCTTCTGCGGCATGACGGGCATGATAGACCCGATACGGCCCGAAGTCAAAGACGCTGTGGACGAATGCCGGTCCGCGGGCATACGGCCGATCATGATAACGGGCGACCAGCTCGACACGGCGATCGCGATCGCGCGTGATCTGGGCATACTCGAAGACGACTCGCAGGCCGTGCGCGGCGCCTTCCTCGACGACCTGTCGGACGAAGAACTCGAATCGCGCATCGATGAATTTTCCGTCTACGCGAGAGTCCGCCCGGAGCATAAAGTCCGCATAGTGAAGGCATGGCAGAAGCGCGGCATGGTCACGGCAATGACGGGCGACGGCGTCAATGACGCCCCGTCGATAAAGACAGCGGACATCGGCGTCGGCATGGGTATCACCGGAACGGACGTCACGAAGAACGTCGCCGACATGATCCTCGCGGACGACAACTTCGCGACGATCGTAGCGGCGGTCGAGGAAGGCCGCAAGGTCTACGCGAACATCCGCAAGGCGATACAGTTCCTGCTGAGTTCGAATATCTCGGAAGTCGTAGCGATATTCACGGCGACAATGATGAACTTCGTCATACTGAAGCCGGCCCACATCCTGTGGGTCAACCTCATCACCGACTCCCTCCCCGCCCTCGCGCTCGGGATGGAGCCCGGAGAAGAAGACTCGATGAAGAAGAAGCCGCGCAGCTCGACGGACGGCATATTCGCGAACGGCGTCGGCGTCGACATCATCTATCAGGGCGCGCTCGTTTCCGTGATCGTACTCGCGTCGTACTTCATCGGACACTTCATGGAGTACGGAGTCTGGACGATAACGAATTCGGCCGACGGCACGACGATGGCGTTCCTGACGCTCTCGATGTGCGAGATATTCCAGTCATTCAATATGCGCGCGCAGCGAAAATCCATATTCACGCTGCCGAAGCAGAACTGGTGGCTGTGGGGATCAGCCGGCGCGGCGCTCGCTCTGACGACGCTCGTCATCGAAGTGCCGGTATTCGTGAAAATGTTCGGGTTCACGCAGATATCCGGAAAAGAATATTTTACGGCGCTCGGGCTCGCGTTCCTCATCATACCGCTTGTCGAGATCGTAAAGTTCTTCCAGCGGAAAGTGACGGGACGTTCATAGCATCAATGCGATGCATCTGATATATCGCAAATCGACGGAAACGGCGGAAATACACCCGCCGTTTTTTCATTGATGCGTACGTTCCCGCGCCGCGGTGTATCCTTAAACTTACCTGAAATTGGCCCTCCGCGGTTGACATCGATACATCGGGACAATATTATTTATAAGTGAGTTTCAACTGTGTTAGCGTTTGATGAAAGGGGGCGCGGCGCATGTTCGGTCCGGATCCGGACACGGTCTATCCCAACAGGGCACATAATGATATCGTGTTCATCAGGAACGTTATAACAAAGCCGTATATCGAGGCCGGCGAATATTCTTTTTACCGCGATCCGGTGCACCCGGAACGGTTCGAAGATCACGTCACGTGCAGAAATGACCTCTATGACGACAAACTGATCATCGGGAAATTCGTCGCGATAGAAAGAGGCGTTGAATTCATCATGAACGGAATGGATCCGCGGCTGTTTTCTACAAGCGCCTACCCGTTCCATCTCATGGGACACGGATGGGAAAAGACCGAGCCCGCTAAGGAAGATATCGTATATGAAGGCGACATAGTCGTGGGAAACGACGTATTGATAGGAAAGGACGTCACGATCCTTCCCGGGACGCACATCTGCGACGGCGCCGTCATAGGCCCGGGATCCTGCGTATCCGGCGTCGTACCGCCATACTGGGTCGTTACGGGCAATCCCGCCGAACTCATACGGCGCAGGTTCGACACAGATACGATTGAAGAGCTCCTCAGGATCAGGTGGTGGGACTGGCCCGCCGAAAAGATTTTCGAGAATCTCGACAGTCTTACAAAAGTTTAATGACACCGGCTCTTCCCGGCCGGCTGAAAACATACAGAAGTTTGGAGGTATTCGATATGAAATTAAGCAAAACGGAAAGTGAAAGCGGGAAATCAAGTGCGCTTGTGATCGTGCTGTATATCATGGCTGCGGTGACGGCGTTCATAGCTGTATATATGACCGTAGGATCTATACAGTACATAGCTCAGTACTACAGCAGCTACAGCATCAAGTTCAGCGACAATCCGGGCGAAGGTCTCCGGTACATCATTTCCCAGGCCTATCCGTTCTATCTGTGGATGCTCGCTCTGTTCGCTCTCGCACGCATCTCGAAGCGCGTAGACAACATGAAGTTCGGACGCGCGGCCAGGATGTCCGGCGGTTCCGGCACGACGCTCTCAGGAAAATCCGCTGAAGAGCGCGAAGCGGAAAGGAAAGCCCGCAAAGAAAAGCGCGAAAAGGAGCAGGAAAAGAAAGAAGCCGAGCGCGCTGAGAAGATCGCTAAAAAGAAAGCGGAAAAGGAAGCGGAGCGCGCTGAGAAAAAAGCCGAGAAGAAGAAAAAATACGACGACGAAGACGCTGATGACGCGAAAGATGAAGGTGACTCGAATAATGCGGATGACGCTGACGACAGCGGCGAAGAGCATGGCAGCGACGCCGCAGACGGGAAGAGCGCCGATAATAAAGAAGATGACAGGAAGCCGGATGATCAGGCCGGTGACGAATAAAAGGCGGACTATGCAAAAAACAGAGGCGCGGCTCAGGCCGCGCTTTTTTTTTGCAGGCGCGCCATACCGCCAATGCATTGATTGTGATATAATATCCGAAGGCTCAGAAGAGCCGGAAAGGGAGGCTGAGAATGGCCGGAGTCACACTCGGAAGAACCGGGATAACAGTTGAAAAGAACGCGTTCGGCGCGCTGCCGATACAGCGCATAAGCAAAGACGATGCGGTATATCTGCTCCAGAAGGCGCAGGACAGCGGGTTCGAATATTTCGATACTGCCCGCGGCTACACGGACAGCGAAGAAAAGCTCGGCGCCGCGTTCAGCGGAGCCCGCAGGGAAAAAATATACATCGCGACGAAAACGCATTCCGCGACCGGAGAAGGCGTCCGGGCCGATCTCGAGGAGTCGCTCAGGATGCTAAAAACTGATCATATAGACGTCTATCAGTTCCACAATACGCCGTTCTGCCCCGTGCCGGGCGGAGAAGACGGGATGTACGACGAAGCTATGAAGGCTAAGAAGGAAGGCAAGATCCTCCATCTCGGGATCACGAACCACAGACTGAGCGTTGCGCGCGAGGCGGCCGAAAGCGGCCTTTATGAAACGCTGCAGTTCCCGTTCAGTTATCTGGCCGGGCCGCAGGAAGAGGAACTCGTGGAACTCTGCAGGGCGAATGACGTCGGGTTCGTGTGCATGAAGGCGCTCGCCGGAGGGCTCATCACCGACGCCGAAGCCGCGTACGCGTTCATGATGCAGTATGATAACGCTCTCCCGATCTGGGGGATCCAGAGAGAATCGGAACTGGACGAGTTCATATCGCTCATCGGGTCCGACGGGGAAATGACAGACAGGATACGGGCATTGATAGAGAAGGACCGCGGCGAGCTCAGCGGCGATTTCTGCAGAGGCTGCGGCTACTGCATGCCGTGCCCTGTCGGGATAAAGATAAGCGAATGCGCGAGGCGGTCTCTGCTCATGAGGCGCGCGCCGCTCGAAGCCTCGCTGACGCCGCAGGTGAAAGAAGAAATGGAAATGATCGAAAAATGCCTGCACTGCGGGAGCTGCGCTTCGAAATGTCCGTACGATCTGGACACGCCGGAGCTGCTGCAGC
>JAZAUJ010000109.1:0-4387 GCA_036342375.1 Anaerovoracaceae bacterium
ACTGAAGCGTGCGAATACATGGACAGCTTTCTCCAGTTCCGTCCGATGATCGAGGTCATCCTCAACATAGACTCCGATCACCTGGATTATTTCAAGGACATAGATCACATCGTGAAATCGTTCAACGATTTCGCCGATCTCGTGCCCGAGGACGGCATGATATTCGCATACGACGCGAACCCGTTCGTGAAAGAAGTCATAAGCGGCCGGAAAAACGTAATAACTTACGGCCTGAACGAGAGCAACGATTTCTATGCTAAGGATATAGAGTTCGACGATCAGGGCCAGCCGTCGTTCACATGCTGCCATGACGGGAAAGAACTTTTCAGGATACATCTCTCGGTGCCCGGAGAACACAACGTGCTGAACGCGGTCGTTTCCGCGGCGTGCACATATACGCTCGGCGTTGACGCGGATAAAATAAAGGAGACGCTCGAGGATTACACGGGAACGGAGCGCAGATTCGACGTGACCGGCGTCACATCCGACGGGATAAAAGTGATAGACGACTACGCCCATCATCCGACAGAGATAAAAGCTACGCTGGAAGCGGCGGGGAAGATGAAGCACAATCACATCTGGTGCATATTCCAGCCGCATACGTACACGAGGACGATAGCGCTGTTCGACGAGTTCGTAGACGCGTTCGGGGACGCGGATAATGTCGTGTTCGCGGAGATATACGCGGCCCGCGAGAAGAACATCTACAAGATAAGTTCGAAACAGCTGATGCAGTCATTTAAGGAGAAGCATCCCGGACGGCCCGTATACTACTTCGACGAATTCGGGGACATTGCGAAATTTGTTTACAGCAATGCGGAGCCGGGCGATCTCATACTCACGGTAGGAGCGGGGGATGTCTACAAGATCGGAGAGATGATCCTCGATATCGATAATGAAAAGAAGGAGAGCAGATAGCGACATGGATATTGCCGAATACGAAAAACTTGAAAAAGAAAGGATAGAAAGGAACATCGCCTACGCCGAAAACGGCGTGAAATTCATTGATATAAAGTCGGTGTACATAGACGGCGACGCGAAGATCGGAGCGGGCACGGTCATATATCCGGCCGTCGTCCTTGAAGGCAGCGTCGAGATAGGCGAGGGATGCACTGTCGGCACGAATTCGAGAATAAAGGATTCGAAGATAGGCAGCGGCACGAATGTCTGGAGTTCAGTCGTGCTCGACAGCACTGTGGGAGAGAACACGCAGATCGGGCCGTTCGCGTACATCAGACCGAACAGCCATATAGGAAGCGGCTGCCGGGTCGGCGATTTTGTGGAAGTGAAAAACAGCACATTCGGAGACGGCTCGAAATCATCGCATCTTACATACATAGGAGACAGCGATATCGGCGAGCGCGTGAACCTGGGGTGCGGCGTCGTGTTCGTGAACTACGACGGATCGAAAAAATACAGATCGACAGTCAGCGATGACGCGTTCATAGGATGCAATTCCAATATGATCTCGCCTGTGAACGTAGGCGAGAAAGCGTATATCGCGGCCGGGAGCACGGTCACGAAGGACGTGCCCGGAGGATCGCTGTACATAGAGAGAGCGGAATCCGCCATAAAAGAAGGCTGGGTCGAAAGAAGCGGTAAACTCGATAAGAGTAAAAAATAAATATGCTGTCATTACAATTGGAGGACAAAATGAAAAACGTAGTTTTTGCCGGTTTCAAAGTATTCACCGGGAACGCTTATCCCGAACTCGCGGAAGAGATCGCGAATATCATGGGCAAGCCTCTCGGAAAGGCATCTGTTTCAAAGTTCAGCGACGGCGAGATCGCGGTCGACATAAATGAGACAGTAAGAGGGCAGGACTGCTATATCGTTCAGCCCACATGCAATCCGGTAAACCAGAATCTGATGGAGATACTTATCATGATCGACGCGATGAAGAGGGCATCCGCCGGCAGGATAAACGCGGTGATGCCATATTACGGGTACGCGCGTCAGGACAGAAAAGCGAAGGCGAGAGACCCCATCACGTCTAAACTCGTAGCCGACCTGCTCATGGCCGCCGGGGCCGACAGGGTCGTCACGATGGACCTCCACGCCGCGCAGATACAGGGGTATTTCGACATCCCCGTCGATCATCTGCTCGGCATGCCAATACTGTATAATTATTTCAAAGAACAGGAGATAGAAGATCTCGTCGTAGTATCGCCTGACCACGGCAGCGTGACGAGAGCAAGATCGCTCGCCGAGCCGCTCGGATGCCCGATCGCCATCATAGACAAGAGGCGTCCCGAAGCGAACAAGAGCGAGATCATGAATATAATAGGCGACGTCGACGGCAAAAACTGTATCATTATAGACGATATGATCGACACGGCCGGGACGATCTGCAATGCCGGAAAAGCATTGCTGGATCTCGGGGCAAAAAGCGTATGCTGCGGAGCGACGCACGCTGTGCTGTCTGGGCCCGCGATAGAAAGGCTGAGCGAAACGCCGTTCAAAGAGATCGTTTTCCTTAACACTATCCCGATCCCGCCTGAAAAGCGCCTCGACAATATGAAGGTCCTTTCCGTCGCGCCGCTGTTCGCTGAAGCGATGATGAGGATACATACGAACGAATCCATAAGCAAGATATTTGACTGATAATATGTATATCGTAGTCGGGCTCGGAAATCCCGGGCCGAGATTCGCGGATACCCGGCACAACATGGGGTTCATAACAGTGGACCGCATCGCCGGGCTGAAGCATGTAAAAGTAAATAAACTGAAACACAGGGCCATGGTCGGCGAGTATATGCTTGCCGGCCATAAGGTTATGCTCGTAAAACCGATGACATTCATGAATCTCTCCGGCGAGTCGGTCGGCGAGATCATGCGGTTCTATAAACTGCCGCCCGAAAATCTCATCGTGATATACGATGACATGGATCTTCCCGCCGGCAGGCTCAGGATAAGGAAGAAAGGCAGCGCCGGATCCCATAACGGGATGAAGTCCGTGATATATCATCTGGGGACAGACGAATTCCCGAGGATCCGCATCGGGATAGGAGCGCACGGAGCCGTCCCGGCCGCGGACTATGTCACGGGCGGATTCACGAAAGAAGACGTGCCCGTTCTGGAAGACGCTGTCGACAGAGCTGCCGGAGCCGTGGATGCGATTATTACCGACGGCATAGACAAAGCTATGAATCTTTACAATGGGGATCATTAACATTACCGGCGTTTCCGGGAGCAGATGCGCTCCGGTATGCGCAAAAACAGCAGAAGAATACGGAAAACAGTGTCTCGTGATCGCGCCTTCATTCAGGGCCGCTCAGGAGCTTGCTTCTGATATTTCTTTTTTTTCGGGGAAAAAGGTGCTGCTCCTTCCGGACGATGACAATGAGCCGCTTTCATATGAGGCGGGCAACCGCGACATGATGACAGAGAGGCTGCGCGTCATGGAAGCGTTCTCGCGCGGCGCGTCATGCATTGCTGTCGCCTCCGCCAGTTCATCCGTGAAACGTCTCCCGCCGGCAGGCGTGTGGAAACGCGCGGGGTTCACCGTGAACGCGGGCGATGAAATAGATCTCAGGAGCATGATGACGCACCTCGTGGACATGGGTTACGAGCGCGTGCCGATGGTCTACGCGGGCGGCCAGTTCTCAGTGCGCGGCGACATAGTCGATATATTCACGCCGTATGAGGAGATGCCGGTCAGGATAGAACTGTTCGACACGGAAGCGGAATCTGTCAGGACATTTGACGCGGAGTCGCAGCGCTCCGTCGCGAAAAGGGATTCCGTGACAGTGATGCCGGCGAATATCGTGCTGCGCGACTACGAGGCATTCGCGCGGGCGGAGAAGATCATCCGCCGCGAGTACGCATCAATGCCGGACCGCCGCGATTCTCTTATAGACGACATGGAGAATATGACGAATGTGCGCAACCTTGAGCCGTACATGAATGACCTGTACGGGGACGCGTGCCGCATATGGGACTATATGCCGGACGGCATCGTCATTGTCTGCGATCCGAACAGGGCGTACGAAACGCTCGAAACACGGGAGCGCATGGCGGCGGCAGCCGTGACGGACATGATGGAAAGCGGCCGCGCCGTAAAAAGCGATACGCGGCTTTATCCCGGCGTCGGCGACTTCCTGCAGATATACGAAACGGACAGGGTGTGGCTCTGCACACCTGTGTCAGAACGCGTAAGAGGCGTCGATACGCTGCGGGAGCTAAGGCACATTACGTGCAGGCAGGTGCTCTCATATAACGGGAAAATGGATCTCCTCGAGGACGATCTCAGGCATTATGTCAGCTCCGGCTATGACGTGACGATAGTGTGCTCCACCCGTGACCGTCAGGCCAATATGGAGGATTTCGTGTCGCGCGCGGATCTCGCGGGCCGCGTCAGCGTGAAGGCCGGGAATCTTTCGGCCGG
>JAZAUJ010000110.1:0-4369 GCA_036342375.1 Anaerovoracaceae bacterium
AGAGAAAACGCCGGAGCGGCCGGGGAGAAGGGCGTCGTGCAGTTCAAAAACGTGTCGTTCAGGTATCCGGGCGCGGGCGATGACGTCATCTCGGGCATTGATTTTACAGCAAGGCGCGGCGAGACCGTGGCTGTAGTCGGCGCTACGGGCTCCGGCAAGTCGACGCTCATCTCGCTGATACCGCGGTTCTTCGACTGCACGGAGGGCGCCGTTCTTGTGGACGGCGTTGACGTGAGGGACTATTCGCAGGAAGCGCTTCGCGACAGGATAGGGTATATCCCGCAGAAGGCATTGCTGTTCTCGGGGACAGTCGCGTCCAACATCTCGTTCGGTGACAACGGCAGGGACGCGGATGAGAGATCATCGACGGAGAATATCGAGAGAGCGGCGTCGATCTCGCAGAGCGCGGAATTCATCGAAAAAATGGAAGGCGCTTATGACGCGGAGATCGCGCAGGGCGGCGCGAATGTTTCCGGCGGCCAGCGCCAGAGGCTCACTATCGCCCGGGCCATAGCGAGAGATCCTGAGATCCTCGTGTTCGACGACTCGTTCTCCGCGCTTGACTACCAGACAGACCGGAAGCTCAGGCAGGAGCTTAATGAAAATACGCCGGGCGTGACGAAGTTCATCGTCGCGCAGCGGATCGGGACTATCAAGGACGCTGATCAGATACTCGTCCTGGATCACGGGAAGATCGTCGGCCGCGGGACGCACGAAGAGCTCCTGGAGAGCTGCGATGTATATAAAGAGATCGCGCTGTCACAGTTATCGGAAGAAGAACTCGCGAAGACGGGCGCGTAAAGGAGGCGGAAGTTCATGGCAGAAAAAGTACAGAAAAGAGCGGCAACATCATCAATGCCGGGCATGGGCGGCGGCGCTGCCGGGGAAAAGAGCAAAGACCTTGCCGGCGCATATAAAAACCTGTTCATATATCTCGGGAAATACAGAGGCATGCTGATCGTCGCGTCCGCGTTCGCGCTGGCGGGTTCGATCCTGAACCTCATCGGCCCGAACAAGCTTTCCGACGTCACGGATCTGATCACGAAAGGTCTCACCGGCGGGAGCATAGACCTCACGCGGATAATGGGCATATGCGTGCTTCTCGCGGTGCTCTACGGCCTCGGCTTCATATTCAATATCATCCAGGGGCAGCTGATGGCGATCGTCTCACAGCGGCTCTCAAAGGATATGAGGACGGACATCTCGGCGAAAATAGACAGGATCCCGCTCTCATATTTCGACCGGACATCGACCGGCGACGTGCTCTCGCGCGTCACGAATGATGTCGACACGGTCGGGCAGACGATGAACCAGAGCTTCTCGTCGCTGGTCTCTTCGGCGGCAATGCTGATCGGCTCGGCGCTGATGATGCTCATAACGAACTGGGTGATGGCGCTGTCCGGCATTGCTGCGGCGCTGGCCGGCTTCGCGATAATGATGCTCATCGTCAATCACTCCCAGAAGTATTACGTCGACCAGCAGCGCGAGCTCGGCGCTCTGAACGGGCATGTCGAGGAAACGATATCGGGATTCCAGGTCGTGAAGGTGTTCAACGGCGAGAAAGGCGCGTCGAAGGCGATGGGCGAAATGAACGAAAAGCTTTATTCATGCGCATGGAAAAGCCAGTTCTACAGTTCGCTGTCAATGCCGATGATGACGTTCATCGGGAATCTCGCGTATGTGATAGTGTGCGTCGTCGGCGCGGTCCTCGCGGTGAAGGGCGCGATCTCGTTCGGCACGATCGTCGCGTTCATGCTCTACATCAGGCTGTTCACTCAGCCTCTGCAGAACATCTCGCAGGCCGCGTCAAGCGTCCAGAGCATGGCGGCTGCGTGCGAGCGCGTCTTCGAATTCCTGGACGTTCCGGAAATGGACGACGAGAGCGGGAAGACAGGCGCGATCGGCGAAAGCGCTGACAGCGGCCGCGGGGACGTCGAGTTCAGTCACGTCAGGTTCGGCTACAACAGCGACCGCGTGATCATCCATGATTTCAATCAATGCGTTTCCGCCGGGCAGAAGATCGCGATCGTCGGCCCGACCGGCGCCGGAAAGACAACGCTCGTCAATCTCCTGATGCGGTTCTACGAAGTGAACAGCGGATCGATCGCGATAGACGGCATTGATACGAAAGATGTCAAAAGGGAAAACGTGCACGACCAGTTCTCGATGGTGCTCCAGGACACATGGCTCTTTGAGGGCACGCTTCGCGAGAACCTCGTCTACAACCAGGAAGGCATCGACGATGAAGACCTCGACAGGGTGTTCGCCGCATGCGGCCTGACGGACCTCGTGAGACAGCTGCCGGACGGTTACGATACGGTGCTGAGCGACAGCGTGAATCTGTCCCAGGGCCAGCGGCAGCTCATCACGATCGCGCGGGCAATGCTGAAGCAGGCTCCGCTCCTGATCCTCGACGAAGCGACGAGTTCGGTGGATACCAGGACCGAGCTGCAGGTGCAGAAGGCGATGGACAGGCTGACGGAAGGAAAGACCAGCTTCGTGATCGCGCACAGGCTCTCGACAATAAAAAACGCGGACTGCATCCTTGTCCTTAAAGACGGCGATATCATCGAAAGCGGTACGCATGAAGAACTGCTCAGCAAAAACGGATTTTACGCCGATCTGTATAACAGCCAGTTCGAGCAGGCGTCGTGATGACCGGACGGAAAATCCCGCGGGCCCGCGGGGTATGATATAATCAGTTCGGGTATGGGTCGCGCCGTGATGCTATTAAGAAAGGAGAGAGTGTGATGAAAAAATTCAGGCGGGCGGCCGCATTCCTGCTCACGCTGGCGTTGGCGGCAGGAATGACATTTCTTACCGGATGCGGGGCCGATTCGACACAGGGCAGTACGATAGACGGAGGCCTTGATTTCACGGCAGGCGTGAACAAGGACGGGACGGTTTCCTACGTCGGCACGATCACGTCGATCGGGGACGAAGTGGAAGGATGGGAGGATATAGAGGCAATATCCTGCAGCAGCATTGGTGCGGTCGGACTCCGAAAGGACGGCACAGTCCTCACAACCACGACAAATAATGAATGGCAGAGCGATGTCGGCAAATGGAAAGACATCACGATGGTCTGCGCCAGCGATTTCTTTACCCTGGGACTCAAGAACGACGGCACAGTCGTGTCCGCCGGCGACAATGAATACGGCGAGTGCGATGTGGATAAGTGGAAGGATATCACCCAGATCGCCTGCGGCAGTTTCTTTTCCGCCGGCCTTAAAAAAGACGGGACCGTTGTCTGGACAGGCGATGACAAACTCAGCAACCTCGGCAATGTCGATGACTGGGAGGACATCACACAGATATCGGCATCATCGTACAGCCTGGCCGGATTGAAAAAGGACGGAACTGTCGTTCTGGCGGGCGGCCTTTCAGATGAGAACCAGGCCGCGCAGAGCTGGAAAAAAATAAAAAAGGTGGTCGCCGGAGACTACGCGATATACGGGATAAAATCCGACGGCACCGTCGAAGCGGCCGGCTATAAAGCCCCTGAAAAAAAGGTCGAAAAATGGGAGGACATCGTGGACATCACCACCTCCATGTACATGGTCTACGGACTCAGAAAAGACGGCACCGTCTCAGCCGCCGCCGTGCCATCCGTGTACGATGTATCAGTACCAGACCTGAGCAAATGGGAACTGAAGGTACTGTAACGGCCGGACAGGATTGAAGACGGGGGCTGGTGTCGCGTGCCTGGCCCCGATACAGAAAATCGGATTCGGGAGCGGATCGGGTGGACCGGATATCGGATGCCGGGGCCCGGTCCGCGCCTGATTTGTTGCGGGCCGGATATTGGATGCCGGGGCCCAGTCCGAGCCTGATCTGTTGCGGCTCGGAAATCGGATGCCGGGTCCCGGGAGCGGTACCGGGGCTAGTGGATACTGATAACGGGGTCCGAGCTTGATTTGCTGCGGCCCAGCCTCGACTCGAGTTCGATCTGCCGCGCCCCTGATATCAGGTGTCGGGTTTCGGGAGTGGTACCGGTGCAGATCTGTGTGGACTATTTCGGTTTTTTTGCGTGCGAGGCCACACAATTTACTGGCTTCCAGCGGTTGAGTACATGCTCAGAGCAGATTTCGCTTCCATATTTTCCCTGAAAGTCCCGGAAACGTTGAAAAAGTCGGGGCCTCGCACGCATTTTTTTGAGAATAGTCCACACAATCGACGGCCGGCTGCTTCGTCCTGGGGTCGGGCGTGATCTGTCGCGGCCCGGTCACGGCCCGAGACTGGTCTGTGGCAGCCCGGTCCAGGTCCGAGCCTGATTTGTCGCGGCCGAGCCGGTTTCCGCCGTCAAGGTTTTTACATTGACAGCCATTTTCTGCATCGTGTGAACAAGATTTTCAACGATTGCGGGCGG
>JAZAUJ010000111.1:0-4351 GCA_036342375.1 Anaerovoracaceae bacterium
ATGCGTCCTGCCTGTCACGAGTTCTATCTCGGCGAGCGTATATCCGTCCGCTGTCTTTACCGGCCTCACTATCGTGACGGCGTGTTTCGATCCCGTCCCGCCGCGCGGCGTGACGGTATTCGTCCGTTCGTCCTTTGAAAGTTCCCCTTCGAGCTTCATCCCGTCTTTAATAGCGCCAGCTGTCACAGTGAGATAATATTTATTAACTCCGCCGCGCTCTCTTATCAGTTTGGAGTATTCCCTGAGCGCTTCGGCGTTTTTCCCGAATATCACGAGGCCGGTCGTGTTCCGGTCGAGCCGGTTTACGGGCGACGGCGAAAACGTTCTCTCATCATCGGAGAATTCATGCATTGATGCGAGATATGACTGCACCTGATTCTGCAGTGTGTTTTTCTTCTCGTTCCTGTCGCCGTGCGTGAGCAGTCCGAACGGTTTCTCGACAATGATTATATCACTGTCTTCATACGCTATCCTGAACTGTTTTTTTGCCGCCGGAGCTTTTTTCCGGCGCGTTAGCCCGGCGAGTTCCTCTTCGCTGATGTATATCCTGAGTACGTCGCCCTCGCTGAGCATCGCATCGTTTTTCGCGCGCTTTCCGTTCACTTTTATATCCTTGCGGATCATCCTGTATATATGCGAAAGCGGCGCATTTCTGAGGTATTTTTTCAGGAACCGGTCGAGCCGCTGCCCCGCGTCGTTTACTCCGACTGTTATTTCCACCATGTGTGATATTATACAACAAACGGTAGAGTATGGCACGTTTTTGTGATAAAATTGATTTGCAGAGGTGGCAAAATGAACAAGTTCAAGGATTTTTTATACAACAAGAACGATATCATCGTTGCAGTGCTCATCTTGCTGATCGCCGCGGCAGTTATTTTCTTCAGAGTACAGGCTATTATGAATTACTGACGGCCTGATTTTTTTCGTAAAAGTCATGGGAGGTCCAAAATGGCATTAATCACATCCAAAGAAATGTTCGCGAAGGCTCTGAACAGCGACTACGCGATAGGAGCTTTCAATGTCAACAACATGGAGATCATACAGGGCATTGTTGAGGCGGCTCAGCTTGAAAACGCTCCTCTTATCCTTCAGGTCTCGGCGGGGGCCAGGAAATACGCGAACCCCGTTTATCTCGTAAAGTTAGTTGAGGCGGCTATGGAAACGACGGGGCTCGATCTCGTGCTCCATCTCGACCACGGCGCCGACTTCGAGATCTGCAAAGACTGCGTCGACAACGGCTTCTCTTCCGTCATGATCGACGGTTCAAAGCATCCGTTCGAAGAGAATATCGCGATGACGAAGAAAGTCGTAGAATACGCGCATGACAAGGGCGTCGTCGTAGAGGCCGAGCTCGGCAAGCTGGCCGGCGTCGAAGACGCTGTAAATGTCAATGCGAGAGAAGCTACATTCACAGACCCTGATGAAGCTGTGGAATTCGTGGAAAGGACCGGCGTCGACTCTCTCGCGATAGCGATAGGCACGAGCCACGGCGCTTACAAATTCAAGGGCACGCCTTACCTCGATTTCGACAGGCTCAAGAAGATACATTCGCTGCTGCCTGAGACGCCGCTCGTACTGCACGGCGCGTCGACCGTAATGCCTGAATTCGTCGCTCTGTGCAACAAATACGGCGGCGACATACCGGGCGCGAAGGGAGTCCCGGAAGACATGCTTTCCGAAGCCGCCAAACACGGCGTCTGCAAGATCAATGTAGACACAGACCTGAGACTCGCGATGACGGCGAAGATCAGAGAATGCTTCGTGGAGCATCCGGAAGAGTTCGACCCGCGCAAGTATCTGGGGCCGGGCCGCGACGCGATCCGCGACATGGTCCAGCACAAGATCAGAGACGTCATGAAGTGCTCGAACAAGAGATAGGGATCACGAAAATGTAACGTACATTGCCGGGGCGGGAGACCGCTCCGGTTTTTTATCCGCCGCGCGTGTCCGGGACCGTCCATAGAAAAGAGACCGGCGCGCGCCGGTCTCTTCCGTATCATGTACATTTATTTATTTTCACCGTTCATGTAGTTCCCGTGCTCATGAAGCATCTTGTTTTTCAGAGTCCAGAGCTCTTCGGACAGATCCACGTAATACGTCTGCGGGTTTTCGAATCTCTTCATCTCGTCCCATAGCGCGTCTACCTGCTCGGCGCAGTAATCCTTTATCTCATCGAGCGTCGGCATGTCGTAGACGAGTTTTCCGTGGTCGAAGATACGCTTCCTCAGATTCACGGCGTAGAAATTCGACACCTTCTTGCGCTTCCAGACGGCCATCGGGTCGAAGATCATGTAGCCGTCGCCGGCCGGCACCGGTTCCTCGTCAAGAGTTATAAGATCCGCGAGCGCCTTGTTCGTATCGTTATCGTACAGCCTGTAGAGCGTCTTCCAGCCAGGGTTCGTGATCTTCTCGATATTCTCGCTTATCTTCATCTTCGGGATGATTTTCCCGTCCTCCTCGATCGCGGCCAGCTTGTACACGCCGCCGAACACCGGATCCGACTTCGCCGTTATCAGCCTCTCGCCGACTCCGAACGAATCGATGCACGCTCCCTCGAGCAGGATATCCTGGATGATATACTCGTCAAGCGAATTCGAGATGACGATCGAGCAGTCCTCGAGCCCCTCTTCATCGAGCTTCGCCCGCACGCGCTTCGTAAGGTAGCTCACGTCGCCGCTGTCGATGCGGACGCCCATCTTCGCCGGCTTAAGTTCCTTGAACACCTTTATCGCGGCCGGGAGTCCGCTCTTCAGGACATCGTACGTGTCTATAAGCAATACACAGTTATCCGGATAGATCTCCGCATAAGCCCTGAACGCCTCGTACTCGTCAGGGAACATCTGGACCCAGCTGTGCGCCATAGTCCCGAGGCCGACGACGCCCATGTCCCTGTCGCAGATCGTGCACGCGGTGCCGCAGCAGCCTCCGATGTACGCGGCCCTCGCTCCGTACACCGCGGCCGAAGGTCCGTGCGCCCTGCGCGTCCCGAATTCCATGACCGGGCGGCCCTTCGCTGCTCTCACTATCCTGTTCGCCTTCGTCGCGATAAGAGTCTGATGATTGATCAGGAGCAGCGTCATCGTCTCCAGGAACTGCGCCTGTATAGCCGGTCCGCGCACCGTCACGATAGGCTCGTAAGGGAACACCGGCGTACCCTCCGGTATCGCCCAGACATCGCATTCGAACTTGAAATTTTTCAGATAATCGAGGAATCCCTCAGAGAAGCAATTCTTTGAACGAAGATATTCTATATCCTCTTCCGTGAACGACAGATTGTCCATGTAGGTTATGACCTGCTCGAGTCCCGCCATTATGGCGAAACCGCCGTTGTCCGGGATGTCTCTGAAGAACATGTCGAAGTACGCGATCTTATCCTTCATCCCGGATTCGAAATAACCGTTTGCCATCGTGATCTCATAGAAATCGGTCAGCAGGGTCATATTCTGTTTTTCTATCATTTTAGATAGACCTCCACAACTGATGTTGTATCAATGAATTTGGTGAATAATTTATATCCGGCGAGGTGTCTTGACACATCGCTGTTGAATATCATTGTAACATACTTCTCGGTCATTTCAGTATTTTTTTCAGATATTGTCCCGTATATGACTCTTTTACCTCCGCGACTTCCTCCGGCGTTCCCTCCGCGACAATGCCGCCGCCTCTGTCTCCGCCGTCGGGGCCGAGGTCTATTATGTGGTCCGCCCTCTTCACGACATCGAGATTATGCTCGATGACGACGACCGTGTTTCCCTGGTCGACGAGGCTGTCAAGGACCGTCAGCAGTTTGTCGACATCGGCGAAATGGAGTCCCGTCGTGGGCTCGTCGAGAATGTACAGGGTATTTCCCGTACCGCGCTTTGAGAGCTCGGCCGCGAGCTTTATCCTCTGCGCCTCGCCTCCGGAAAGCTGCGTCGACGGCTGCCCGAGTTTCACATATCCGAGACCGACCTGTTCGAGCGTCTCGAGCTTCCTCGTTATCCTCGGGATGTTTTTGAAATATTCGAGAGCTTCCGAAATGGTCATATCGAGAACTTCGGCAATGTTTTTCCCTCTGTATCTCACCTCGAGCGTTTCCCGGTTGTAGCGTTTCCCGTGACAGACCTCGCACGGCACATACACATCCGAAAGAAAGTTCATCTCTATCTTTATGATCCCGTCGCCCTTGCATGCTTCGCATCTGCCGCCCTTTACATTGAAACTGAAACGGCCCGGCTTGTACCCGCGGATCTTCGATTCGTTCATCTCCGCGAACAGCTGCCTGATATATGTGAACACGCCGGTGTATGTCGCCGGGTTCGAGCGCGGCGTCCTGCCGATCGGGGACTGGTCAATGTTTATGACCTTG
>JAZAUJ010000112.1:0-4348 GCA_036342375.1 Anaerovoracaceae bacterium
CGGATTTTCATACATGCACGATGCGCCGCTGGATATGAGGATGGACAGGCGCGATCACTTTACGGCGTATGACGTCGTGAACACATACAGCGAAGAGGACCTTGCCGGTGTCATTAAGAAGTACGGCGAGGAAAGATGGGCGTCGCGCATAAGCGGGTTCATCTGCGAACGCCGGAAAGAAAAGCCGATAGAGACCACTTCCGAACTCGTGGATATCATCAAGGCCGCGATACCGGCATCGGCCAGAAGAGAAGGCCCGCATCCGGCGAAGAGGACGTTCCAGGCGATAAGGATCGAAGTAAACGACGAACTCGGGAGACTGGGCGGGGCGCTGACAGACTTTCTCGATGTGCTGGCGCCCGGCGGGAGGATGTGCGTGATCACATTCCATTCGCTCGAGGACCGGATAGTAAAAAATGTTTTCAGGGACAGGGCCGAGCCCTGCACATGTCCGCCGGATTTCCCGGTATGCGTGTGCGGGAAGAAGGCAGATATAAAAAGGATAACGGGGAAGCCGATCGTTCCGGATGATGAAGAACTCGAATCAAATCCGAGAGCGAGAAGCGCAAAACTGAGGGTAGTCGAAAGGATATAACTGATATGATGACAGCATCGGAATGGAACAGGCAGCATAAGGCATACGAAGAGGACGGGTACGGATACGATATTAACGTACAGCCGAAACATCGCTCTAAGGAACATACGGGCGTTGTGCTCCTCGCGCGCGACAAGCTGTTTATTCTCAGGGCGATACTCCTTATAGGGATCATGTGCATCGGCGTCGTTATCACTTCGGCGTTTG
Source organism: Anaerovoracaceae bacterium (assembly GCA_036342375.1). Classification (GTDB taxonomy): domain Bacteria; phylum Bacillota; class Clostridia; order Peptostreptococcales; family Anaerovoracaceae; genus JALCRY01. The sequence continues at coordinate 803 of JAZAUJ010000112.1, forward strand.
TCGCCTCGGTCACATATCAGAACAACCAGCTGAAGGCGCAGAACGCGGCGCTTCAGAGTGAAGTGGACACACTGCAGACGCAGGTGGACAGCGCTACGAATCTCAGCACTGTCGCTTCGAAAGCGTCTGACAAACTGGGCATGGTATTTCCTGACGGCAGGAGTTATGTCGAAATAACGAGCGCCGACAAAACGCAGGACGGGTTCGCCGCATCACTGAAAAAGCAGGCGTTTGATTGAGAGAGCCCACAACAGGCTCTGCTTGTTGAATAATTTCATAAAGTGGGAATGAGTCAGACAGCTGAAATAAAGGACCAGTGAAGTTGCCTGACTCTTTCTTTTACAGGATAAGAGGTAATCTGCTGATGTCTGTTCGCAGAAAAAATAACAGTGTCACGATAACAAACAGAAGACGGCTTGTATTCGCATTCGCGTTTTTCGCGCTGCTGATGCTCTGTCTCTGTTTTCGTGTGGGCTGGGTGCAGATCGTAGACGGGGACAAATACAAGTCCATGGCGCAGGCACAGCAGACTCAGGACGATGTCGTGCAGGCAAAGCGCGGCATGATAGTGGACAGGAACGACGCTCCGCTGGCTGATAGCACGATAAGGTATTCCGTGTGGGTGAGGCCGGCATCAGTGAATACTTCGAAAAATAAGGATAAATCTGTAAGAGACGCTGAAAACGAGAAGAACATGAAAGAACTGTGCTCGAAACTCGCGGGCGCGCTCGACATGGACGAAGACGAACTTTACGACAAAGTAAAGGGAAAGACGAATGTCGTGAAAGTCGCTAAGTATGAAAGCGCGGAGACGGCGGACAAAGTGAGGAAGCTGGACCTGACCGGCGTCGAGATCACTGAACAGACAAAACGCTACTATCCGAACGGAAATTTCGCTTCCCAGCTGCTCGGGAGCGTTACGGATGACAATACCGGACTTGCCGGTCTCGAACTCCAGTATGATTCATACCTGAAGGGCGTAGACGGGAGATGGATATACAGAAAAGACGTGTTCGGCAATCTGCTGAGCGGAGGATCGCAGAAATATGAGAAACCGGTAGACGGAGACAAGGTCGTGACGACGATCGACGGAGTTATCCAGCAGTACGCGGAGAAGGCGTGCAAAAATGTCAAGACCAGCGCCCATGCGGAGCGCGTGTCCTGCCTTGTGATGGATCCGAAAACAGGCGAAGTCCTCGCCGCGGCGTCTTACCCCGGTTACGACCCGAATGATCCGAGAACGCCGGTCGACAGCTCCGCAAAGGCGAAATTCAAGAATATGGACGAGGACGAGAACCTCTCGTATCTTCAGAAAATGTGGAGATGTCCTCTTTTCCAGGATACATATGAACCGGGCTCGACATTCAAGCTGCTGACGGCGTCGATGGCGCTCGAAGAAAACGATGCGAATCTGACAGAGACATGGAACTGCTCAGGATCGATAACGGTGGACAACGTGAACCTGAAGTGCTGGAGCTGGCGGCAGCCGCACGGGGTCCAGAATCTCGAAGAGGCCGTGGGAAATTCGTGCAACCCGGTATTCGCTACACTCGCGATGAAGATAGGCGCGAAAACATTCTATGACTACATGGGACTGTTCGGGATAACAGAGAAAACAGGCATTGATTATCCCGGCGAAGGCCAGGGACTCGTGATGTCGCTCGACACACTGCAGGCAAGCCGCGTAAACCTCGCGACGCAGGGCTACGGCCAGGGCGTGTCCGTAACGCCGGTGCAGCTGCTTACCGCGATATGCTCCATCGGGAACGACGGCGTCATGGTCCAGCCGCACCTCGTGAAGGAGATAAAAGACAGTCACGGGAAAACGGTAAAAACGTTCAAGACAACAAAAATAAGACGCGTCATGTCAAAAGACACGTCCGATAAGATGAAGAGAATAATGCAGTACGTCGTAGATGAAGGTGGAGGCGAGAAAGCGAAGATAAAAGGCGTAAAGGTCGGCGGCAAGACAGGCACCGCTCAGGTGGTCGTCAAGGGAAAATACACAGATGACGTTGTGGCATCATTCGTCGGCATGGCGCCGATGGATGATCCGCAGATAGCCGTTCTGTTTCTGGTCGACAAGCCGGCAGACCAGTCGCACGGCGGCACGGTAGCCGCGCCGGGCGCGAAATACGTCATACAGAACACATTGAAATATATGAACCTGTCGAGTGGCAATTGATGCTGAAAGTAGTATAATGTTTTAGCCGGGAAGGCCGGAGGATGATGTGAGGAAATATACGATGAAAGAGATCGCCGGCATCACGGGCGGCGAGATATACAGAGGCAGCGCGGAGGATTCTGTCGACAGCGCGTTCGCGGATTCGAGGCAGGCTGTCGCCGGAGGGCTTTATTTTGCCCTTCCGGGGGAAAACAGAGACGGGCATGAATTCCTGAAGGACGTCATAGCGGCCGGCGGCCGCGCTTTCGTGGTCTCGGATACCGCAGCTCTTGACGCCGCCGCAGGGGAGGCGGATATTTCGGCGGTAAAGGTGAGCGACACGGCGGACGCGATGAGAAAACTCGCCGGACATTATCTTATGTCCCTTGACGCTGTCAGGATAGGAGTAACCGGGAGCACGGGAAAGACGAGCACAAAGGATATGATGTACGCCGTCAGCTCCGTAAAGTACAAAACGGGGCGGAATCTCGGGAACCTCAATACGGTGCAGGGCCTGTGCATGACGATCCTCGGCTTTGATGAAGACACAGATGTTGCTATATTGGAAATGGGTATGGATAAGCTCGGCGAGATACATGAGCTCGCGGGATTCATCAGGCCGAAGATAGCTCTAATGACTAACATCGGCATATCTCACATAGAACGGCTCGGAAGCCGTGAGAACATATTCCGCGCCAAGATGGAGATAGTAGATTATTTCGGCGCGGACAACACGCTGATCGTCAGCAAGGGTCCCGATTACCTGCGCCGTGAGAACGTGAGACGGGGCGGATACAAAATAGTGATGACGGGTGAAGACAGCGACTGCGACTACATCGTCTCGAATATCCGCGAGAACGGACTGTCGGGTATAAGCTTTGACATATCGCGCGGATCGGAAAAGCAGAGCGTGACTCTGCCGGTCATGGGCCGGCATAACGCGCTGAACGCGGCGCTCGCGATAGCCGCGGGAGCCGAGATCGGGATATCCATGCCGGACGCGGCGCGCGGCCTTCGGAAAATGGAACTCACCGGAGGACGTCTCACGGTGAAAACGGGACTGAACGGGACGACGATCATAGACGATACGTATAACGCAAGCCCGGATTCCATGAATGCGGCGCTCGGCACGCTCGTCAGACAGAGGCCCTCGGCGGGGCGCTGTGTGGCCGTGCTCGGCGACATGTTCGAACTCGGGGAAAACGAAGCGGAAGAACACAGGCGCGTCGGGGAGAACGCGCGCAGGCTCGGCTTTGATACCGTGATAACAATAGGCAGCCTCGCCGGGAATATCGCGGAAGGAGCCGGAGATATCGCCGTGCACTTCGGGACAAAGGAAGAATTCATAAAATGCGCCGGCGATTATATAAAACAGGGAGATA
>JAZAUJ010000113.1:0-4347 GCA_036342375.1 Anaerovoracaceae bacterium
CGGCAGCTTTCTCCGCGGCCTTTTTCTTTGCGGCCGCCTCCGCGGCTTCTTCCTTCTTATACTGCGCCGCGGTCTTCACATCCGACACTTTTTTCTTTGCGTCCGATATGATCTTATCCACCTCATCCCTGGAATCGGCCTTGTTTATCTTGTCTTTAGCATCGGAAATGATTCCTTTTACGACTTTTTTCTCTTTTGTGCGGTAATCATCCGTGTCGATCGTCTGTTCAAGTTTCGCGATCCCGTCGCTTCGTATCTCCTTCAGGTGACGCTGCTGAGCGAGCGCGTACGTGCCCAGCGCGAGCGCGACTACAAGCACGGCTGCGATTATGATGTACAATTTTTTCCTGTTCATATCATGATCCTTTCAAATCAGACAGACCTGCGGCGCATGCCGGCAATTGTCTGAGATATTTCCTGCCTGCAATGCAGACGTCCGTTCTGGAATCGTGTGAGATAACCTCTGACATGATACCGCCGCGTTTCTTTCTTCCCATCCCAGTTTCAGCATCCTGTCGGTTTTCTGACAGCATTCCCCCCGTTGTTCATATCTCTCTCATCTCCTTCTGATATTGCAAAAGTCTCTTGAACAACTTACCGAACCGGAATGAAAAACCGCTTCGTGGGAACACCAAAATAACTCGCAAGCAATGACTGCTTCCGTGTCCGATAATAATGTTGGCTGACTGCTTTGATCGTGATTATTATTCTCACCTTCTGTCGATCTCACAAGTCTTCTGCATACGCGAGTTTTTCGACCCTGATCTCCGTGATATCCCGGGCCGCCCCCACGACCCGCATATCCTCTCTGTCACTTGGGCCATTCTAACCGATTGTGAATAGAATGTCAACAATCAAAATATATTTTTGACAAGTATTCAAAATACGCTATTTCCCGTTGAGCGCGTGGAACGCTTTCTCGTTCTGCTTATGCAGTTCCCTGAATACAGGCATTATCCTGTCATATACCGCTGTGTTTTCCTGTCTTGGTCTGTACGCCGCTTCTACAGGGATCAGATCCTTGATGTCCTTGATATCATCCACGAAGCCGAGACCGACAGCCATGACTGCCGCCGCGCCCATGGCGCCTACATTCTGAGGATCGCTTATCGTTTCCACGGTGCGGCCGAGCACATCGGCGAGTATCTGGCATGTGAGCGGCGAAAGCGCGCCGCCTCCGACGAACCTGACGGGGTCTGACGTCTTCGTCTTCTTCGACTGAGCCTCTATCATCCAGCGGTAATGCATTGATATGCCTTCGAGTACGGCATGGATGAGTTCTTTCGCGTTCGTCTCGAGCCCGAGATTGAAGAACATGCCTCTCGAGTCGACGTCCTCGAACGGACACCTGTTGCCCTGGAGCCACGGAGTGAAGATCACGCCGTTGCTGCCGGCGGGCACGTCCTTTATCTTGTCGATGATATAGCTGTAGATATTTTTCTGGGCGCTCTCGCTGTCTTCATAAGCGTATCTGTGGTCCGAGAACACCTCGAGGTCATCGAGACCGAGGTGGTCGCGCGCCCATTCGAGACATTTCCCCGCTGTCTCGAGTTCGGCGTAATAGTTGTATGTTTCCGGATCGACGCCCGGTATCGCTCCTATCATGCAGTTTATATCGAGCAGCGGCTCTTCGACGACGGTCGATACCCACCCGGATGTGCCGGTATAGATATGCGTGTCGCCGGGAAGTACCGCGCCGCATCCGACGCCTGTGAGCGAAACATCGTTTCCTCCCGAAAATACCGGAGTGCCCGGAAGCAGGCCCATTTCCTGCGCTCTGTCCTCGAGCAGCGAACCCACGACATCCGTCGCTTTGATGAGCGGAGACAGGTGGTCGTAGTTCACTCCTACCATGTCGCAGAGTTCTTTGCTCCAGCAATGCTTCCCCGGCCGGATATCATAAAGGAACGCGGCGTATGCGCTGTCGGGCGTGGCTGTATAGTTCCCGGTCATGCGCATCGCGAGGTAATCCTTCGCATCCATATATTTATATGTGCGTTCCATGACGTCGGGCTCGTTTTCCTTTACCCAGTTATATTTCCACGGCGGGTCCTTGACGCTGCCGGCGGCCGTTTTCCCTATGCGTATCCATTTGAGCAGGCGCCCTGCATTCATGCCGGCGATCTTCGTCCCGAACGCGATCCCCTCTTCATACTGCTTCTTCGCGCGGGCGTCGAGATAGTTCATAGAAGGTCTAAGGACCTTCCCGTCCTTATCCACAAGTATGAGACACTGGCACTGCGCGCAGAACGACACACCCTTGACATCTTCGGGATCCACATCGCTCTCCTCGAGCATCGCTTTTGTCGATGTGCAGATAGCGTCCCACCATTCGTCCGGATCCTGCTCCGCGCCGCCGTTATCGAGCAGCGTCAGATGATAATCGGTCAGATGGCCGTTGACATACTTTATTTTCTCTTCTTCAGATATGCTGAACAGACAGGATTTCACGCCTGTCGTTCCGATATCATAAGCAACCACATATACCATGTTCCCACCTTTCGTACAATGAGCGGCAGCGGTCACTTTCCTTCCATTTTTGAATACTTTCTCACATAGAATCTCCGCATCAGTCTCGAATCGAGCGGAGAGAGTTTTCTGACTTTACCCATGGACGCCGCGGCGAAATAGGCGATGCAGTTTTTCCGCGCGAGCATCGCGACTGCCGCTTCGTCCCCGTTCCTGCCGGTGCAGAGGGCGCCTTCCCCTTCAATAAGTACTGCCGGTGATTTCCGGAGCGCCTTTCTCACAGCCTCTTCATCGTTCGGGACGAACGGAGCGACGGGGCCTATCATCTGAGCATAATCGTCGAGATACGCGTCGAGATCCATCTTCATGTCGAGATAATCCATTACGACCCTGTCGCGGACTATCAATGCATTGATACCTTCCAGTTTCTCTGCTTCCGTGAGGTACGCGCTCCCGTCCTCCACGCCGAGGTCGTCCATGTCGCGCCTCAGCATCGGGCTCGCCTCGCACAGATATTTTTCGCAGGCGGTCTCAAGCGTGTGCGCCATGTCGAATACTTCATCATATCCGGATCCGCGGCATACGACGCCGTGTCTCTGCATGATCACGGCTTTTCCGGCCGAACGCTCCATCGTGTCGGCGACATAGCTGCTGAGCTTCTTCGTGCCGGGCAGCGCGTATTTCGCGACGAGGACTCCGGGGCCCAGGCCTTCGTATGCGCGGTCGAACCACACATGGTCTATCCCCATGGCGGATACGGCCGACGCCATATTCTGATGCGTGTGGATGATTATCTCCGTATCCTTCATCCTGTCGTAGATGCTGCTGTGCAGCCTGTATTCGCTGGACGGAGCGATATCTCCCTCATACTTTCCTGTACTGATATCTATCTGAACGACTTCGTCTTCAGTCAGCGTATCATAAGAACGCCCGCTCGCCGTAATGACGAACGAATTTTCGCCCGTCCTCACGGAAACGTTTCCCCACGTTCTTTCGATAAGGCCGGTGCGGGAAAGCTCCCGCCCGGCTTTTATCACTAACTGTTTCGCTTCAGATGTTCTCATTTTTCCTTATTTCTGAGGAGGCATTTCCTCAACGTCGGCAAATATACGGTCAAATATATCGAGTATATCCTGCAGCATGCTGTCGTCATACGCTCCGCTCGTGTAGAGCCTGTTGCCCGCGAGCGTCACGATGCCGTTCGCCATATAGGCGCATCCCATGTGCTCCATCTCTTCTTTTCTGATCGTCGTCTGTTTGAGGACTTCCGGTATCGTCCACGGTTTCGACCAGTCGATGTAGAAGTGCATCGTTCCCGTAGTCTCAATGTGGCATATCGAGCCCTGGTTGTAAGCGACGAACGGAAGAGCGTATTTATCGATTATGTCGTTCACTCCGGCTATGAGCTTGTCGCCGAATTCGCCCGCGCGTTTAATAGCGTGCGTCTTTTCTATCTCGCACAGCGCATAGTATCCGGCTACGCAGCTGATCGGTGTCGCGGCCATAGTTCCGCCGACGAGCGCCTTGGGATGATGCGCCGCGCCGCCTATGCCGGCTGACAGATACTTCATATTTTCTTTCTTTCCGCCGAGACCGCCCGCGCCCGGATAGCCGCCGGCGATGATCTTGCCGAGTATGGTGAGATCCGGCGAGCATCCGAAGTAATCCTGCGCGCCTGACATGCCGACTCTGAATCCCGTCACTACCTCGTCGAATATGAGCAGCGCTCCGTACTTCCTGCAGAGCCCGAGGATCTCCTCTGCCTCCTGCTCAAGCGCCTGTCCTTTCAGGGTCTTTTCCCTGAGCTGTACCATGGTGACGCCTCCCCGAAGGGCTGCCTCCACCTGCTGCGCCAGCGTCTGCCCGCGCAGCCAGCTC
>JAZAUJ010000114.1:0-4313 GCA_036342375.1 Anaerovoracaceae bacterium
CCGATGTGCTCAATATTTCCGAAAAGGAAGCGCTGGAAGTGTTCGGGGAACTCATGGACGATTATGACTCGGAAGAACACGGTCTGCGCGTGCGCAGGGTAAATAAGAGCTTCCAGTTCGTTACCGCGGAAGTCAACGCGGAATATATAGAGCGTCTCTGCACGCCTGTGAAAAAGCGCAGGCTCAGTCAGTCGGCTCTCGAAGTGCTGTCCATAATAGCGTATAAGCAGCCGGTCACGCGCGCCCAGATCGAAGCTGTCCGCGGGATAAAATGCGACCGCGTCGTGAAAGGGCTCGAGGCGAAGGGCCTCGTCGAGGAAAAAGGGCGCTCGAACGGGATCGGCCGTCCGATACTGTACGGGACGACAGATGATTTCCTGAGATATTTCGGATTTGAGTCTCTGAAAGATCTGCCGGATATCGGCGAACTCGAGAGCGAGATAGAAGTGCCTGAGGGAGCGGAAAACGCCGCATTGCTGAATCAGATAAGCTTCGGTGAATACAACGGGGCGGCTGATGATAATAACGCCGCTGAGCCGGCCTCTGACGCGGATGACGCGCAGGGCGGATCTGGCGGCGCATCTGACGGTCCGGCAGACTGATCTACCGGGCCCCTGCTATTTCTTTAAGGCTTTTCTCATAAGGCGGGTACGCTGTGCCGCGCTCAGTGACGACAGCCGTAATGAACTCCGCCGGCGTCACGTCGAACGCCGGATTATACGTTTTCACACCATCGGGAGCCATCGGCTTCTCGTACCACATGCCTGTTATCTCATCGCCGCTGCGCTGCTCTATTACGATGTCAGCGCCGGTCTTCGTATCGAGATCTATCGTAGTCGTCGGGACGAACATGTAAAACGGCACGCCGAATTGATGCGCGGCTGCCGCGAGCGGCATGGTGCCGATCTTGTTGGCCCCGTCTCCGTTCGCCGCCATCCTGTCGCAGCCCACCACAACAGCGTCCACCGCGCCGCTCTTAAGCAGCGCCCCCGCCATATTGTCGCATATGAGCGTCACATCGATCCCGGCTCTCGCAAGTTCCCAGGCCGTGAGCCTCGCTCCCTGCAGCAGAGGCCTCGTCTCATCCGCGTACACTCTGAAATCAATGCCTCGCTCCTGTCCGACATATACAGGCGAAAGCGCCGTACCGTAACCGGCCGTCGCGAGCGCGCCCGCGTTGCAGTGTGTCAGCAGCGTCCTGCTGCCGCCGAGCGCCTTGAGCCCGTGCTCTCCCATCGCCCTGCACGCGGCAATGTCTTCTTCGCGGATATTCACCGCTTCGTCCCTGAGCGCGCTGAGAATGTTTTCGACCGCGCCGTCTCTGCCTTCGTTCTCAGCGGCGCTGCGCTCTAATACCCCGAGCATTCTGTCCATCGCGTGCATCAGGTTTACAGCGGTCGGCCGCGCGCTCCTTATTTTCTCATGAGCTTCCATATATTCGCTGCGGAAAGCCGTCAGGTCCCGGGCATGGCTTTCCCGCATTGATGCGTAGATGCCAATGGCCGCCGCGACTCCTATCGCCGGCGCGCCTCTCACTTTGAGTCTCTTTATAGCGTCGCAGATCTCGCCGACTCCGCTGAGCGCGATGTATTTTTCCTCTCCCGGCAGCAATGTCTGGTCGAGTATCACGAGTTTCTCATTTTCCATTTTTACGGGTTCAAGTCTGTCCATATCGTCCCTCCGGTCCGGAACAAGTATAGCATGCGGGGAGCGGGGCTGTAAAATCACTCGCGTGGTTCGACTGCCTGAACTCTGCGTATTATTTTGAACTGCTCCGGCAGGCTGAATTGACACTGTATTCCCGCGATGGTAAAATCCCACATATGCGAAAGGAAAGTTACCTGTTCAAATCGAAGAAAACCGCGATGGCGGGGCTCGTGGGCGTTGTCTGCACATGGGGCTTCGATTTTGTCGCGCTCGATTACATCCTGAGAGACGCGGACGCTCCGGTCGTGACGTTCTGGCGAATGCTTATTTCGGCCGCTATCAGCGTTTTTTACGTTGTGTTTGTGGAAAAGGGCTGGCATCTCGAGAAAAATTCGGACGCGGCGCTTCTCGCCGTATGCGGCGTCGTTTTCATGGGGATATATTACACGCTCGAATCGCTCGGCATCGCGCTCACATCCGGAGCGGTCTCGTCGTTCCTCATGGCGCTCGTGCCCGTTTTCGGGATGTTCGCGGACAGGATAATATATAAAAGGAAAATCACCGGCATCAAGGCGGCCGGCATCTTAGGCACGATCATCGGCGTGGGAATGATCGTAATGGGCCCGGGAGCCGACAAAAACGCGACTCCCGCCGGGGTCGCCGTAATGCTTATATGCTGCGTTCTCTGGACCACATATCTCGTAGTCGCAGGGCCCTACAGCCGGAAGTGCTCCCTTATGGGATTCCTGTCGATCACATTCACGGCGGCAGCCGCGACGTCAGGCGTTATCTGCCTCGTTCAGGAGAAAACAACAGGCCTCAAAGCCGATTTTACAGGCATTGATATACTGCTCCTCCTCATATCGAGCATCCTTTGCCTGCTCGTATGCGAAATACTTTATGTTTCCGCGATCCGCCTCCTTTCGGTGACGACTGTGAGCCTCGCGGGGAACCTTCTGCCGGTCGCGACGCTCGTCATCTCATTCTTCGTGTTCGGCCATACGCTTTCGGCGCTCCAGCTCGCCGGCGGAGCGATCATCATCATTTCCGTCTGCGTCATCACATCGAAAGAGTAAAAAAATCAATGCACAAAAAGACGGCGCCATGCGCCGCCTTCTTTATTATGGGTCTAATGATCAAACTTACTTGAGTTTTTTCACGCCGGCCTCATATACGGTCAGCCTCGAGACAGCTCTTCTGAGCGCAGCTTCGCGCTTCGTCATTTCCATCTCGTCTTCCTCCGGGTTTTCGGCGAGCCATTTTTCGGCGCGCTCCTTCGCGATCTGGGCTCTGTTCGCATCTATATCCTCCGCCCATTCGGCGGCGTCAGTGTAGATAACGATCGAGTCCTTCACATCTATGAAGCCTCCGGCGATGGAAGCGATCAGAAAATCATCGCTGTCCTCTTCCTTGATTCTGAGCATACCGATATCGAGCAGCTTTGTCGCCCAGGAATGGCGGGCCATGAATCCTTCGTCGCCGAGAAGCGTACGGCAGACGACGAGTTCAACATCTCCTCTGTAAAAAAGTTTTTCAGGTGTGATGATTTCGACCGACACCAGATTTTGTGCCATTTTAGCCATTGGATCAGCTCTCCTTTATATCGTTTACTCTTCCTCGTTCTGCTCTCCGGCAGCTTTCTCCGCGTTCGGCTCTTCCGATCCCTCTTCAGGTTTCTCTTCAGGCTGCGCGGCGGCCGCTTCTACATCTGCCCTCGAAGCCTTCTGCGCCTCGTATTTCTCCGTCACTTCGTCGATGCCGCCTACGAACAGGAACAGATCCTCAGGAATGTGATCGTACTTTCCTTCGAGTATCTCCCTGAAGCCTCTTACGGTCTCTTCTACAGTGACATATTTTCCTTTCATGCCCGTGAACTGTTCAGCTACAGAGAACGGCTGGGACATGAATCTCTGGATCTTTCTGGCTCTGTTTACGACGAGCTTGTCCGCGTCGGAAAGTTCGTCCATACCGAGTATGGCGATGATATCCTGCAGGTCGTTGTATTTCTGCAGCACCTGCTGCACGTCTCTCGCCGTCTGGTAATGGTCCTCGCCGATGATCAGCGGGTCCAGGATCCTGGACGTCGAGGCCAGCGGGTCTACGGCCGGATATATACCGAGCTCCGTGATGCTTCTTGACAGCGTCGTCGTAGCATCGAGGTGGGCGAATGTCGTAGCCGGCGCAGGGTCTGTAAGGTCGTCGGCAGGTACATAAACAGCCTGTATGGATGTTATGGCGCCCTTCTTTGTCGACGTGATCCTTTCCTGCAATGCACCCATCTCAGTTGCCAGCGTAGGCTGATATCCTACGGCTGACGGCATACGGCCGAGCAGAGCGGATACTTCCGAGCCTGCCTGCGTGAATCTGAATATATTGTCTATGAACAGAAGTACATCCTGTCCTGCGACATCTCTGAAATATTCAGCCATCGTAAGTCCCGTGAGAGCTACTCTCATACGGGCCCCAGGCGGTTCGTTCATCTGCCCGAATACCATGGCCGTATTGCTTATAACGCCGGACTCTATCATCTCATAGTACAGATCGTTCCCTTCACGTGTACGTTCTCCGACGCCCGCGAATACCGAAATGCCGCCGTGCTCTCTGGCGATGTTAGAGATAAGTTCCTGGATAAGTACCGTTTTTCCTACTCCGGCGCCTCCGAAAAG
>JAZAUJ010000115.1:0-4295 GCA_036342375.1 Anaerovoracaceae bacterium
ACTGTGAATATTCAGCTATTCTTCACATTCGAGTCCGCGCAGCAGTTTTATCTCCGCAGCGTAGCCTTTAAGGTCGTTCGGTGTTTCGAGGAACATCGGGAGCCCCTTCAGCGTTTCATTGTTCACGATATTCCGGAATGTCTCTATCCCGATCTCGCCTTCGCCTATTTTTTCGTGGCGGTCTTTGTGACTTCCGAGAACATTTTTGCTGTCATTGATATGAAGAGCCTTAAGACGGTCAATGCCGATAACTCTGTCGAACTCGTCAAGCACGCCGTCAAGGTCGCCCGCGATGTCGTATCCGGCGTCGAATACGTGGCACGTATCGAGGCAGACCCCGAGTTTCCCGTTCAGTTCAGTCCCGTCTATTATCGCACGCAGTTCTTCGAATGTCCGCCCGACCTCGCTGCCCTTGCCGGCCATCGTCTCGAGCAGCACCGTAACGTCTGTATCCTCAGTCAGCACGCTGTTGAGCGCACCGCATATCAGTTCTATCCCCTTCCCGGCGCCCTGCTTCACATGACTCCCGGGATGGAAATTATACATAGGCTCCGGAAGATACGAGAGCCTCTTCAGGTCGTCAGCCATAGTTTCTCGCGCGAACGTCCTGATCTTCGGATCGGCCGAGCACGCATTCAGCGTATACGGCGCGTGCGCGAGTATATGCCTGATATCGTGCTCTTCCGCGAACTTTATATATTCCTTTATATCTTCTTCATCAAGAGGCTTTGCCTTTCCGCCTCTCGGGTTCCGCGTGAAAAACTGGAACGTGTTCGCCCCTGTTTCAACGGCGGTCCTCCCCATAGCCGCATATCCGCCCGACGAAGAAAGATGACAGCCAAGACGCAGCATCATATCACCTACTTTATGTCCTGCATGAAGCGCCTTATATTCGACACATTCGCGTACTTTTCGCCGCCGGCCTCGCCCGGCACGACGAGCGTCGGCGCCTGCATGATCCCGTATTCCTTCACGAGCGCGAGATTTTCCTCGCTCTCCGCGTCTATCACATCATACTCTATGCCCGCGTCGTCCAGCAGCTTTTTCGCTATCCTGCAGTTCGGACACGAAGCCGTCGTGAAAAGCATATTGTGCGCTGCGCCCTCAGAAGCGTCGGCGCATTGATGCGCTGCCATATCAATGCCCGCGTCGTAGACCTTTCTGTCCTCGAACTCCTGCAGCTTGCCGTCGTTCCAGTTCTGCACCGGCCTGTAATAACCGGTGATGCGGCTGTAGACCTCCGTCTTCTTCCCGCAGTCAGGGCATTCGTATACTTCGCCCGCGATATAGCCGTGCTCCTTGCAGACGGAATATGTAGGCGACAGCGTGTAATACGGCAGCCTGTAGTTCTCCGCGATCTTGCGCACGAGCGAAGCAGCGGCTTTCCAGTCCGGCAGCTTTTCTCCGAGGAACGCGTGGAACACCGTTCCCGACGTATACAGCGTCTGCAGCTGATCCTGTATATCCAGCGCCGAGAACATGTCGTCGGTGTATCCGACAGGCAGATGCGACGAATTCGTGTAATACGGCGTGCCGTCCATGTTCGCGGTGATGATGTCGCCGAAGCGCTCTACATCGTGCTTCGCGAGCCTGTATGTCGTGGATTCAGCCGGCGTGGCTTCGAGGTTATAGAGGTCGCCGTACTCTTCCTGATAATCCGAAAGCTTTTCCCTCATGTGATTCAGCACATCGACAGCGAACTTCTGCCCTTCCTCATGTGTGAGATCAGTGCGGAGCCAGTTCGCGTTGAGCGCCGCTTCATTCATGCCGATGAGCCCTATCGTCGAGAAATGGTTCTCGAATGTGCCGAGGTATCTTTTCGTGTACGGATAGAGACCGGCGTCGAGGAATTTGCTTATAACTGTTCTCTTTATCTTCAGCGACCTCGCCGAAATATCCATCATGCGGTCGAGACGCCTGTAGAAATCCTCTTCATTCTCCGCGAGATATGCTATCCTCGGGAGATTTATCGTTACGACGCCGACCGAGCCCGTCGATTCCCCTGAGCCGAAGAACCCGCCGGACTTTTTGCGGAGTTCTCTTAAGTCGAGCCTGAGCCTGCAGCACATGCTCCTTATGTCGCTAGGCTCCATGTCGCTGTTCACGTAATTCGAGAAATACGGCGTGCCGTACTTCGACGTCATCTCGAACAGGAGTCTGTTGTTCTCGGTATCGGACCAGTCGAAATCCTTTGTTATAGAATATGTCGGGATCGGATACTGGAATCCGCGTCCTTCGGCGTCGCCTTCCACCATCGTCTCTATGAACGCCTTGTTTATCATGTCCATCTCGGCCTTGCAGTCGCCGTATGTGAAATCAAGCTCTTTCCCTCCGACTATAGCCGGAAGATTTTTAAGGTCGTCCGGAACAGTCCAGTCGAGCGTGATATTCGTGAACGGAGCCTGCGTGCCCCACCTGGACGGTGTGTTTACGCCGTAGATAAATGACTGGATGCAGTTCTTCACTTCATGATACGAAAGATCGTCTGCCTTCACGAAAGGCGCGAGATACGTATCGAAAGAGCTGAACGCCTGGGCGCCCGCCCATTCATTCTGCATGATGCCGAGGAAATTCACCATCTGATTGCACAGCGAGCTGAGATGCTTCGCCGGAGCGGACGTTATCTTGCCCGGCACGCCGCCGAGGCCCTCCTGTATGAGCTGCTTCAGCGACCAGCCGGCGCAGTATCCCGTAAGCATCGAAAGATCGTGGATATGGATATCGGCGTTCCTGTGCGCATCCGCTATCTCATTATCGTATATCTCGCTCAGCCAGTAATTCGCCGTGATCGCTCCGCTGTTCGAAAGTATGAGCCCGCCGACTGAATACGTGACCGTGGAATTTTCCTTCACGCGCCAGTCCGTCACATTCACATAACTGTTGACCAGATCTTTGTAGTCCAGAAACGTGGAGTTCAGGTTCCTCACCTTCTCGCGCTGCTTCCTGTAAAGGATATACGCCTTCGCGACATCCGCGTACCCCGCCTGCGACAGTACCTTCTCCACGCTGTCCTGGATATCTTCGACAGCGACAAGTTCATCCTTTATTTTCGGCTCGAAATCAGCCGTCGTCTTCAGCGCCAGCAGATCGATGATAGTGCTGTGATACTGCTTCTCCTGCGCTATGAACGCTTTCTCTATAGCGGCGCTTATCTTGCTTATGTCGAATTCCGCTATCTTTCCGTCTCT
Source organism: Anaerovoracaceae bacterium (assembly GCA_036342375.1). GTDB lineage: Bacteria > Bacillota > Clostridia > Peptostreptococcales > Anaerovoracaceae > JALCRY01. Next base: position 3,189 of record JAZAUJ010000115.1, read on the forward strand.
CTTGATAACCTTGTACACTGTATCCTCCTTAGTGTCATCCGCGCAGTTCCGCCGCCGGCACATACTTCCGCGCCGCCGCGAGGAACCGCTCAAGCTCGCCGCGCCCGCACGGGCTGAGACCGCGCGCGCGACCGGTGCCGGGATCCCGGAAATTCTGGATGAAATACCTTTCCGCTCCTTCTATACGCTCCCCTATCCGCTCAAAATCCTCAGGCTCGTGCAGTTCCTTCACAGCCGTGGTCCTGAACTCATACGGGAGCCCGCACCTCATAATATATTCCACACTCTCCCCGACGCGCTCCGCGGCGCCTTCAGTTCCCGCCGTCTCCGCGTACTTTTCAGGGGAATTTTTGATGTCCATCGCGATATAGTCGCACAGACCCGCCTCCGCCGCCTCGCGGAGCCGCTCCGGAAAACTGCCGTTCGTGTCGACCTTTATGTCGTACCCGAGCGCCCTGATATCCCTCATCAATGCAATGACCGACCCGTGCATGAGCGGTTCGCCCCCGCTTATGCACACTCCGTCCAGCATATTCTTCCGTTTCTCCAGAAATCTCAGAAGTTCTTCTTCCTCTATCCCGCCCTCGCCGGGATCTTCAGATATCAGCCCGTGATTGTGGCAATACGGGCAGTTGAAATCACATCCCCGCAGGAATACAGTGCACGCTGTCCGCCCCGGGTAGTCCAAAAGTGTCAGCTTCTGCAGTCCCGCTATCATGATGTTTACCTTCTCTCCGGGCCGTATGGAAAACCCGCAACGTCATTATATCAATGCGGAGATGCCCGGTCAAGGAAAAACTACAATATATACTGAGCTTCTATTCAGCAATGCCCAATATATTGTGTCTTATTGTAAACGAAACGGCGCCGGGATCCGCGGGCGGACGGCAGAGAACAGCGAAAGCCGCATTGATGCGGCGGCCGTTCCGGTAAACTGCGGGCTGCCAAAAAAGGTGCGGCATCGTTAATGTCCGGTATATATCGAACGTTGTTGACGGAAATACAGGTACGTTGTACAATGTTTCTGTCCTATTTTTATCTAAATTATCATTTGTGAAAGGGAATATTCTCATGGAAAAATTTTTCAAACTAAAAGAGAATGGCACT
>JAZAUJ010000116.1:0-4253 GCA_036342375.1 Anaerovoracaceae bacterium
CCGGGTCAGCGATCGTTGAGGCGGCGGTCGCGCTCCCGCTGATAATCCTGGCTGTCATCACGATGATATATATACTCCTTAATATGTTCGCGATCGTGCGCTCCGATGTCAGGATGCACGCCGCCGCTAATGAGCGGGCCGGTCAGGTCTCCAGAACATGGAACACATATCGTCATCATCCTAAGGGGATAAATGTGAGCGACGGCAGATATATCTACAGAAAATGCGTGTACGCGAAAGAGACGCTCAGGTTCGGCAGGGCCGGACTTCTGAATAGATCTATCACCAGAAATATGGAAAGCAGAGGATATGTGACTGATGAAAAGAAGTTTATCAGATATGCCGATTTTTTTGATAAAGGGACGCAGCGGAAGTTCGTCCGTGTTTCTGATGATGATCATGGCGGCGATGCTGATACTCGTGCTCGCGATCGTAGCGGCGACTGAAAAGACCGCGTCGGCCAGGGCGTCTGACGCACTGTTTTCCATGGCCGGCAGGTCAGTTCTCTCGGAATACGACAGGGCGCTCCAAAAGGAATACGGCCTGTTCGCAGTGAGAGCGTTCGACCCCGAGATAGAAAAGAAAATCAGGTTCTATGTAGATCAGACATATGGAAAAATGAAATTTTTCAGGCTGGATAAAGTGGAAGCGGACACCACGGGCTGCTGCCTTCAGGACACTGAAGTCTTTAAAAAAGAAGTAAAAGACTGCGTGAAGTATGAATCGGCGCGCGGTCTTGTAAAAAAACTCACAGGCGTGGAAGGAAGCGGGAACCCGGTGTCTTCCGGTACGGGAATAATCGGCTCCGACGGGGCCTCCCGGGATTTTGTCCTGAGAAACAGCGCAGTCATAAATGAACTGCCTTCAAAGGGAATGACCGGCGGCAGAGGCATCATAGACAAGATAAAAGAGACAGGTCCGGACGGCGGCAATGTGTTCAGGGCCGGGACGGACAGGTACATGATAAACCAGTATATTATGCGCCATTTCAAAAACGCGCAGGACAGCGGCAGCGGAGGCGATACATTCTTTAATTATGAAGCGGAATACATACTGGAAGGAAAGATGAGCGACGAGGATAATCGCAGAGCCTTCCTGAGGCAGCTGAAGATACTCAGAAACGGGATAAATATCCTGTACATAGAATCGAGGCCGGATATGCTGGCGGAAGTGACAGCGCTCGCGGCGTCTATGACGCCCGGACCGGAAGCCGCACTTACGGAGGTGGCGCTCATCGAGCTATGGGCGCTTGCGGAGGCCGAAAACGACGTTGAGATACTTATGCACGGCGGAAAGGTCCCGATAGCAAAGACGCCCGCGACCTGGGCGACGGACCTGAAAGCGGCTGTGGACGGGAAGGCGGGCTATATTGATACACATTCTCCGACAGGACTCACTTATCAGGGATATCTTCAGGCATTCCTGTTTTTCGAAGGGGAGGAGGTCAAACTCGCGAGAATGATGGATCTGATACAGATAAATCTGAAAGGCTCATATGACCGTGATTTTCTGATAAAAGAATGCTGCACCGGGTTCAAACTTAGGGCGAAAGTGAACGGAAGGACATACATTTATGCGCACAGATACTAAAGGCGGATATTATATCGTTGAAGCTGCCATATTCCTGCCGCTGTTCATTATAGGTGTACTTACCATCGGCTGCTTCGTGAATGTTATAGCGGCGACAGAAAACATAATATTCGCGGGATGCGACGAGGCGAGGTACTGCGCCCAGGAAGCGTATGTACACAATACCGCGCCTGAGCTGAGGATCATGCTCGCGAGGCGCATCCAGAAAGAAAATCATGATCTGGAGAAAGCGTCTGTGAGAGGGATGAGATACAGATACGGAGCGTACGGTATCTCGGATCTTATAACGTTTGACGTTGATTACGCGGTACGCGTGAACCTGCCGGTAAAGATGAGGGAAAGTCAGAGCCGGAATGTAACGATAACGTGCAGGGCGTTCGTAGGAGCCGGTCCTGAAAATGATCCTATGGGATTTGCCGCCATGGAGCGCGATGAAGACGCGAGGACTGTTTATGTGTTCCCGCACGGCGGGGAATGCTTCCACAAAAAGTCATGCACATTCGTGTCATCAAAGCCGGTGCAGGTGACGCTGAGCAGCAGTATCAGGAAAAAATACGAGCCGTGCCATCTGTGCAGACCTTCATCGCTTTCAAACGGGAGCAATGTTTACTGCTTCATGAACTACGGCGAAACATATCACAGGAAAAGCTGCTCATGCATTGATAAGTACATTATACCGATGGAAAAATCGGAAGCTGAGGGCAGAGGTTACAGAAAATGTTCAAAATGCGGAGGTGTTTGAGATGAAACTCAAAGAAACAAATTATACGCTTGAATTCGACGCCGGCGTGATAAGGCCGTTCGAAGAGGGGATACTGACTTCGGGACACTGCGATTTTTCGCTCCCGATGAGTTTTATGAGATGCGACGGAAAGACTGTCGTAAAATATAACGCGGACGGATATTCCGCGCTCAGCGATCTCATTCCCGAAGACGAGAGGAGCATTCTCGAAATTATCGAGAAAACGATGATCATGCTGAAGAGGTCAAAGGAATACCTGATCATGCCGGGAAAGATCGTCCTCACGAAGGACACGGTGTTCTATAACGTCAGAACGGGAGACCTGCGCATTGCCTATGTAGCGGGAGGACAGGGCGTACTGAACGATCACATCGTCGATTTTATCCTCTCGTTCCGGGACGGGGAGGACGCGCGGACGCGTGAGCACCTTGACAGGATAGCGGCGGTCATTAAGGAAGAGAATCCTTCGCTCACGGATATTGTCGACATGATGGGCGAGGAGCGGCGCGATATGGCGCTCGCCTGCCCGGGCCTCCAATGATTTGTTGAGAACGCGCTCCTTATGGATTATAATTGGTAATCATAGGGAGGCAGACATGGAGGAAAAATCAAAAGGCCTAAGCGCTTACGCGGCGATAGTCGGCATCGTGATTACCGTGCTCGGCGTCATTTGTCTCGCGAAGCCTCAGGCCATGGAAAGCATGATCATATGGATCATGGGCGGCATCGTGATCATTACCGGCATCGTCATGATGATCTTCGGGAAGGTGACAGGCAATACCGGGAACCTTGTTTTCGGAGCTGTGCTGATAATAATCGGCATCCTGATGATCGTATGGGAAGAAGTGACGAAGAAGGCGATAGGAGCCGCTCTCGCTCTTTTCGCGATCGCGCTCGGCATAAACAGGCTGAAGGCGTCCTCAGATCTTAAGAAGACGGGAGGAAACGCGAAGCCGCCGCTTATTTCGGGCATACTTCATCTTGTATTCGCGGCGCTCATGCTGTTCATGACGTTCGAAATGCTCGACTTCATGATGACGCTCATCGGCATTTATCTCGCTTATTCCGGGATAAATATCATTTCTGCCGCGCTGATACTGAAGACAATGTGATCCGGAGGGAATATGGTACCGCTTTCAACACGCATGCGGCCTGAGACTCTTGACGAATTCGTGGGACAGACCCACTTTATGTATAAGGGTTCGCTGCTTTATAATTCAATAAAAAACAGGACATTCGACTCCGCGATATTTTTCGGGCCGTCGGGCACCGGGAAGACAACGCTCGCGCGCATTGCCGCGCGTGAAATGGACGCCGGATTCGAAGAGATAAACGCGTCTGTGACAGGAACGAAAGAACTGAAACAGATCATTGAGAACGCGAAAGTGAAGTTCTTCGGTCTCGAGCAGAAGACGACATATCTTTACGTCGATGAGATCCACCGCTGGAACAAGCTCCAGCAGGACACGCTCCTCAAAGCTCTCGAGGACGGTGTGATAAGGTTCATAGGAAGCACGACTGAAAATCCGTACTTTTCTATAAACAATGCCGTGCTGAGCCGGGTGGGGTTCATATATGAGTTCCACAGGCTCACGAATGAGGAGGTCCTCGGCATACTGCGCAAGGCGTTCGAAGATAAAGAGCGCGGGATAGGGAGCCTCGGCCTCGAATGCGAAGAAGGGGCCCTTGAGATGCTCGCGGACATGTCGAACGGCGACGCCAGGGTCGCCCTCGATACGCTGGGGTTTATCGCGGCGAATATTTCTGAAGGGCGGAAGATAGACAGGGCGCTCGTCGGAGAAGCGATGCAGCAGCGCACGACATTCTATGACAAAAGCGAAGACAAGTATAATCTGCTGTCGGCGCTTCAGAAATCAGTGCGGGGATCTGACCCCGACGCCGCTGTGCATTATCTCGCGAG
>JAZAUJ010000117.1:0-4222 GCA_036342375.1 Anaerovoracaceae bacterium
GTTCCTGATCATGCTCGTGCTGATCATCAGGAACTCGATGCTCCCGGGTTCGGGCGCCGGCTGGTCATTCATACTGAAGCCCGACTGGGATTCGCTTACAGGCGGTCATCTTATCAATACACTGAGCGCGGCAGGCGGGCAGATGTTCTTCTCGCTGTCTCTCGGTGTCGGCGGCATGATAACATACGGGTCATACCTCAACAAGGATAACAATCTGAAAACATCCGCCATTGCCGTAGTCGTGTTCGATACGCTCGCGGCCCTGATGGCAGCGTTCATGGTGTTCCCGGCCGTATTCGCGTTCGGCCTCGAACCTACGAGCGGCCCGAGCCTGCTCTTCATAACGATGGGCACTGTATTCGACAAGATGCCGGCAGGAGCATTCTTCGGATTCCTGTTCTACTTCCTCGTACTCGTCGCGGGACTTTCGACATCTCTCGCGTTCGCCGAGATCGTAATAAAGGACTTCGAAGAACTGACCGAAAAGGACGGGAAACATATGTCGAGGAACAAGGCGCTCGTGATCGGCGTGATCGTTGCGGCGCTGATAAATATCGTAGTTTCGCTCGACGGGCTCGGCACGACGGGACTCGTGCAGCCGCTCGGGTTCTGCTGGCTCGACTTCCTCGACCTCATCAGCGAAGGCATACTGATGCCGCTCGGTTCGTTCTTCTGCGCTGTCATCTGCGGCTGGATAATCGGCCGGGACAAGATCGTGGAAGAGGCGACCATCGGAGGGGAAAAATTCACCGGCGTAGGATTCTATATGGTCTGCACAAAGATCATTGCGCCTGTGTTTATGATATTCGTTCTCTGCGGGCAGATAGACTCGTTCTTCCAGCTCGGATGGTTCAGCTGATAAATGCTGAGTAAATGATAATACAGGAAAGCGGAAAGCATTGATATGCGTGAATAAGCCCCGGACGTCCGTTCGGGGCTTTTCACATGCGCCTCATCAATGCGCCGCTTCCGCGGCCGCGCAGATTTCCTTAGTGTCGAACGCGTTTTTCCGGGTATACAGAAAATAATATTGTGATATAATGTCGTAGTCACTCGGAAAGGAAGGAGAGATCTGGAATGAAATTACTGAATGTAAGATACCCTGTCATACTCACGCCTGCGGAAGACGGATATGACGTTTTTATACCGGGATTCAATACAAATACAAAAGGCGGCAGCAGAGAAGAGGCTGTCGAGATGGCGCTCGCGTCCATTGAGATGGAGGCGCTGTTCATGTACGACGACCATTCGTCGCTCCCGGCTCCCGTGGGAGACGAGACGATATTCCTCGAAGAAGGGCAGATACTCGAGCATGTCGTGGCGGAAGTCCCGAAAGAGGATTACTGATGGCGCAGTTTTTCTATAAATACAGCACTATGAATGCCGGGAAGTCCATAGAGCTTATAAAAGTCGCCCACAATTATGAAGAGCGCGGCAAGCGCGTCCTGGCGTTCGTCCCCGCCGTTGACACGCGGGACGGCGCAGGGGTGATAAGCTCGAGGATCGGCCTGAAGCGCGACGCGCTCGTTGTCGAAGAAGACACGAATATACTGGACATATTCATCAGAGAGCATACGAAACACGAGATCGCGTGCGTGCTGCTGGACGAATGTCAGTTCCTGAAAAAGCATCATATACTCGAACTGGCGGAGATCGTCGATTCGTTCGACGTCCCCGTCATGGCGTACGGCCTGAAAAACGATTTCCGCAACGAGCTGTTCGAGGGATCGTATTACTGCCTCGTATACGCCGATAAGATCGAAGAGATAAAGACGATATGCTGGTGCGGGAAAAAGGCGACGATGGTCGCGAGGATCTCAGAAGACGGCCGGATCATGCACGAAGGAGATCAGGTCGTGATAGGCGGCACCGACATGTATGTATCTCTGTGCAGAAAGCATTACAACGACGGCAGGATCGCGCCGCCCGATGAAGACTGATCGGTACAGCTCCGCGAAAGCGGGGCTTTTTTATTTCGCCCTGCATCCCTGATAACTCCCGCGGCGCTTCATTTCCTTTTCGATCCCGTTCAGAATCGTGCGCTTTTTATAGCTCCATTCCGGCGCAACGAGCAGCTTCCTCGGGACATCCCCGGTCAGCCTGTGCATCGTGATATCCGCCGGGATGATCTCGAGCATATCGCAGACGAGACTGACATACTCTTCAGGCGAACTGAACGGCGAATATCCGGGATAATCTCTCATCAATGCGGTATTCCTGACTACGTTGAGCATATGCAGCTTCATGCCGAAAATGTGCTTTTCCGTCCCGTCCTCATTTTCGCCGACAGGCGCGGCGACGTGCCTCACAGACGCCTCCATGTCTTCGCGCGTCTCGCCGGGAAGGCCGAATATCAGATGCGTCACGACGCGTATCCCGCGTTCTGTGAGCCTTTTCACGCAGTCGTCGTAGTCGGAAAGGGGATAGCACCTGTTTATCCGCATTGCTGTATCGTCGCTGCACGTCTGGAGGCCGAGTTCGACCCACAGGTATGTCTTTCGGGAAAATTCTTCAAGAAGATCCAGGACATCGTCGGGAATGCAGTCCGGCCTCGTCGCTGCTGCAAGCCCGACTACGCCGGGGAATCTGAGGGCGTCTTCGTATTTTTCCCGCAGGACGGCCGCCGGGGCGTATGTGTTCGTGTGGCTCTGGAAATAGGCGATATATCCTCCGGCGGAGGGCCATTTTTCATGCAGCAGGCCGAGCTGCTGCTCTATAGTTCCCGCCAGCTCGCCGCTTCCCTGCTCAGAGCAGAATATGCAGCCTCCCGTCCCTTTTGCGCCGTCGCGGTTCGGGCATGTGAAGCCGCCGTCTATCGAAAGTTTTATCACCTTGAAGCCGAATTCGTATCTGAGATATTCGCCAATATGATTGATCCTCTGCATTGATGCCTCCCGTCTTTCACAGTATAACCCGCTCCGGGCCTCATGACAAAATTTTGATTTTCGGGGTTGACATTCCCGCGACAGTGTCTATAATTGTTATCATAAAAAAACAGAACAAACCGTTGATTAAGATTAGTAAGCACGGAAGCCGGATATACAGAGAGCCGCCGATGGTGTGAATGCGGCATCAGGGCCCGCGCCGAATGGACTTATGAGGGCAGGACGAACAGCTTGCGGGCTCAGTAGCACCTGACAGGATCTCCGCCTGTAAAAAGGGAGCGGGTATAGAGCTGTACCCGAGATCATGGAACACGCAGGACGTGTTGGGTGGCATAACAGAAACGTTGGTTTTTGTCCCGGCTTGGGATGAAAACCTTTTTTATTCCCGAGGTCGCTGCGAAGGAAAGGAGAAGAGATCATGACAGCTTTAAAAGACGTACCTTACAGAATTTATCTTTCGGAAAACGAGATCCCTGCGCAGTGGTACAACGTCCGTGCGGATATGAAAAACAAGCCGGCGCCGCTTCTCAATCCGGCGAACGGCGAGCCTCTGAAGCAGGAGGACCTTGAGCCTATTTTCTGCAGAGAGCTAATAAAACAGGAACTTGACGACGACACAAAGTTCATCGACATACCGGAACAGGTCCGGAACTTTTACAAGATGTACAGGCCGTCTCCGCTGATGCGGGCGTACAGACTCGAAGAAGCGCTCGGGACGCCGGCGAAGATATTCTATAAATTCGAAGGCAGCAATACCAGCGGCAGCCACAAGCTGAATTCGGCTATCGCGCAGGCGTATTACGCGAAAGAGCAGGGCCTCAAAGGCGTGACGACTGAGACGGGCGCCGGGCAGTGGGGCACAGCGCTTTCCATGGCGTGCGCGTACTTCGGGCTCGACTGCAAGGTGTTCATGGTGAAGGTCTCTTATGAGCAGAAGCCGTTCAGGCGCGAGGTCATGAGGACGTACGGCGCGGATGTGACGCCGTCGCCTTCGGAGAATACTGAAGTCGGGAGGAAGATCCTCAAAGAGCACCCGGGAACATCCGGCAGCCTCGGCTGCGCCATATCGGAAGCCGTGGAAACAGCTGTCAGCAATGACGGTTACAGATATGAACTCGGAAGCGTGCTGAATCAGGTGCTCCTGCATCAGACTATAATTGGCCTCGAGACAAAAGCGGCGCTCGACAAATACGATATCGATCCTGACATAATAATCGGATGCGCAGGCGGCGGTTCGAACCTGGGAGGTCTCATCTCGCCGTTCGCGGGCGAAATGCTGAGAGGCGAAAACGACTATGAGATCATAGCCGTGGAACCGGCATCGTGCCCGAGCATGA
>JAZAUJ010000118.1:0-4146 GCA_036342375.1 Anaerovoracaceae bacterium
CATGGAAAAATTTTTCAAACTAAAAGAGAATGGCACTGATGTCCGGACCGAGATCATGGCCGGTATCACTACATTCATGACCATGGCTTACATCCTGGCCGTGAATCCGTCGGTGCTCGGAACGACAGGCATGGACAGCGCCGGCGTGTTCGTCGCGACTGCCCTCGCGGCCTGCATAGGCACACTGCTCATGTCGTTCTGCGCGAACTATCCGTTCGCACTGGCTCCGGGCATGGGGCTCAACGCGTACTTCGCCTATACAGTGGTAGGAGCTATGGGGTACTCATGGAAAGTGGCGCTCGCAGCCGTACTTGTAGAAGGTCTCATCTTCATCCTTCTCACGTTCACGAATGTGCGCGAAGCCATTTTCAACGCGATCCCGCAGACGCTCAAATACGCGGTCAGCTGCGGTATCGGACTGTTCATCGCCTACATAGGCCTTCAGAACGCAAAGATCATCGTCCCGAACGAGAACACGGCTTCGGCCCTGCAGGCTTTCGCCGAAGGCACATTCGGCACGGTAGGCGTCACGGCGATCCTCGCCATCATCGGCGTCATCATTTCGGCGCTGTTCGTAACGAAAAACGTCAAGGGCGGCATACTCTGGGGCATCCTGATCACATGGGTGCTCGGCATCATCTGCCAGTTCACGGGCCTCTATACGGTCGACCCGGCGAACGGATGGTACAGCCTGCTGCCTGACTTCTCTCAGGGCATCCAGATCGGCGCCATCACGAAGGTCGCCGGCAAAGTAAGCTTCTCGGGCGTAAACGGCCTCGAATTCATCGGCGTCGTTTTCGCGCTCCTGTTCGTAGACATGTTCGACACGATCGGGACGCTCGTAGGCGTTTCCACGAAAGCCGACATGCTCGACGAAGATGGAAAGCTCCCGCGCATAAAGGGCGCGCTCTTCGCGGACGCCGCGGCTACAACTATCGGCGCGCTGCTCGGGACATCCACGACGACGACATACGTAGAGAGCGCATCCGGCGTCACGGAAGGCGGACGCACAGGTCTCACATCGCTCACGACAGCGATCCTGTTCCTCGTCTCGCTCGTCCTCTCGCCGATATTCCTCGCGATCCCGTCGTTCGCGACTGCTCCGGCGCTCATCGTAGTAGGTTTCTACATGATGGGTTCGGTCACGAAGATCGACTTCAACGACGCTGCGGAATCTATCCCGGCTTACATCACGATCATAGCAATGCCATTCGCCTACAGCATTTCGGACGGCATATTCATGGGAGTCATCTCCTACGTGATCATCAATCTGTGCACGGGAAAAGAGAACAGAAAAAAGATCAGCGTACTCATGTATGTACTGGCCGTTATCTTCATACTGAAATACATTTTCGTGAGATAGCGGGATGCAGCTGAAAATCTGATACTGATGATACATCGAGAGCCGCCCTCCGGGGCGGCTCTCAGGCTTCAGGCAGGACCCCGCGCATGCCGGCAGCGGCCCGACGGGCCCGCGCCGGTCAAACCGCTCGGAACCGGAAGCGGTTTTTGTTATACTGTAACAGAAAGAACAGGATGCGCGCGGCTTTAATGATGGCTTAATGCCGCTGTGATAAGATTTTCCGGGAAGGAGGAGTTCTATGCGTCTTTTGGTTGTGGAAGATCAGGAGGATCTCAACGAGATCATCGTACGGAAACTGAAGCGGGAAAACTACGCGGTGGATTCGTGCACGCGCGGAGACGAAGCGCTCGATTATCTGAGTTCCGCCGAGTACGACGGCGTCATCCTGGACATCATGCTGCCCGGGCTGACGGGGATAGGAGTTCTTAAAAAAATGCGCGAAGCGGGAGACGGGACGCCGGTATTGCTGCTGACAGCGCTCGGCGATGTCGAAGACCGCGTCACGGGCCTTGACGCCGGAGCGGACGATTACCTCGTGAAACCGTTTGAGTTCGATGAGCTCATGGCGAGGATCAGGGCGATGATCCGCCGCGGCGGAGAACTTACGGACCGGACTATGACATGCGGCGATCTCAGTCTGAACCGCGATACGATGGAGGTCCGGCGCGGCGAACGCGAGATCGAACTCACGCCGAAGGAATTCGAGATACTCGCCTGCCTGATGGAGCGGCCGGGCCGCGTATTGTCCAGAGAAAAGATAATGAATCGCGTCTGGGATTATGACTACGACGGCGGGTCGAATGTAGTCGACGTCTATGTGCACCATCTCAGGAAGAAAGTGGACGCCGAGGGAGAGGATTCGCATATCGTGACCGTAAAGGGTGTCGGTTACAAGCTCATCTGACAGGACGCCCGCGGACGGAGGCATGAATGAAGCATTTTTCCATAACAACAAGAATCACGCTCCTTTACATGATCACGCTGATCGTTATTTCGGCTGTCTTCCTGGCCGTGATGGTCTACGCAGGGAGCCGCGAGGCGGGCGAATCCGCGCGTCGCGTCCTGATGGAAGAAGTCGCGGATGCCAGCGAGGAAATCAACCGCAGTGGCAGCAGTTTCACCGTTGACAGCGACATGCAGTATTATCAGAACGGAGTGTACCTGAGCATTTATGATGAAAATAAGGAACTGATCGAAGGGCGGCGTCCGGCGGCCCTCGAAAAGCTGCCCGCACTCAGGGACAAGTCGCTGCGGAAGCTGAAGGATGACCAGGGGCGCATCTGGTATGTATACGACAGCAGGTTCGTCCTCGACGGCAAGCCGATCTGGGTACGCGGCGCCGTGAATGATTTCGCGGAGAACAGCACATTCATGATGCTCCTGCGTTTCCTGCTTTTCGGGATACCTCTCCTGATCATTGCGGCGGCAGTCGGAGGATATTTCATCACAAAAAGAGCTTTCCGTCCTGTAGGGGAAGCCGTTGAGACGGCGGCGGAGATCAGCCGTGACGGCGACCTGACCAGGAGGCTCCCCGCTGTCGGCGGAGGCGATGAGGTCAGCAGGATGACGGATGCGTTCAACCGGATGTTCGACCGGCTCGAAAAAACGGTGGATGACGAAAAACGTTTCACGAACGACGCGGCGCATGAACTCAGGACGCCGCTCGCCGTGATCCAGTCGCAGAGCGAGTACGCGCTTGAGGACGATGACTACCGGGAGCACGCGCTCGAAGTGATCAACGGAGAAGCGAAAACGATGTCGCGGATGGTGAATGAGCTCCTGATGCTGGCGCGCGGCGACGCGGGAAGGCTCGAAGTCAGCGCCGTGAGGCTTGACCTCGGCATGCTGTGCCGGGATGTCGTCGAGCAGCAGCAGGCGGCAGCAAGGGACAGCGGCATGGAACTTGTCTGCAATGCGGAAGACGGAGTCTTCGCTCAGGCCGATGAGTTCATGACGATCCGGATACTGCTGAACCTGATCTCCAACGCCCTGAAGTACGGGAAGCGCCCGGAAAAACCGGATCCCGGACGGGTCACGGTCCGGGTCTCCGCGGACGGAGAGAACGGGATGGCACGCCTCAGCGTTGAGGATAACGGCCCGGGGATCCCGGAGAGCGAACTGGAAAAGGTCTTTGACCGGTTTTACCGGGGTAGCGCCAGGACTCCGGAAGGAGAAGGAGAAAAACAGGAAAAAGAGCGGACTTCATCGGGCCTCGGGCTCGCGATCGTGAAGTCGCTCGCGGAAGCTCAGGGAGGCCGCGTCATGGCGGAGAGCCGGCCGTATGAAAAAACCGTTTTCACTGTATTGCTGCCGGAAGCCGCTGATGACGGCGGAGAAAAGGAGGGACCGGCATGAAAAAACTGATCGCGCTGCTTTTAGCAGCAATGCTCGCCTGCTCGCCCCTGTTTACCGGCTGCACGACGGATCAGCAGGATCCCTCGGGCGGGAGCGGTACGACGTCGGAGGAGCAGCAGGATACTGACAGCACGCATGAAGATGAGGAGCACGGGGACGGACAGGATCACGATGCCGATACACCGAAGATCAGCCGTAATGAAGCCGTTCAGATCGTGCTTGGCCGCGTCGACGGAGCGAAAGAGAGCGATATCCGCGAGCTGGATACTGATCACGATGACGGTCAGCTCGTTTATGAGGGCGAACTGCGGTACGGCGGCTATGAATATGAATTTGAGATCGACGGTGAGACGGGCGAGATCATCCAGTGGAAGATCGACCGTGAATAACGGGGCCGCTTTAATCGGATTTTAATGTTCGATTCATGG
>JAZAUJ010000119.1:0-4117 GCA_036342375.1 Anaerovoracaceae bacterium
CAATGATATTGTCGGCGTCCATGATGGTGTTTATCCGCTGAGCCACTATTATGAACGTGCTTTCGCCGACATTCTCGCGAAGCGCCTTCCTGAGCGCCGCGTCCGTTTTGAAATCCAGCGCCGAAAAGCTGTCGTCGAATATGTAGATATCCGGTTTTTTTATCAGCGCCCGGGCGATGGACAGCCTCTGTTTCTGGCCGCCCGACACGCTCGTTCCTCCCTGTGAGACCTCTGTGTCGAATCCGAAAGGCATATCCTTTATGAATTCCATCGCCTGCGCCGTTTCGCACGCGCTGCGCATTTCTTCTTCCGTCGCGCCCTCCTTCCCGTATCGGAGATTCGACGCGACTGTTCCGGAGAACAGCAGCCCTTTCTGCGGCACGAGTCCTATCTTTTTCCTCAGATCATTCTGGGTCATATCGCGGACGTCGAGCCCGTCTATCTTCACGCTGCCCGATGTGACGTCATAAAATCTCGGTATGAGGGATATGAGCGTCGATTTTCCCGAGCCGGTCGAGCCGATGACCGCAGTGGTCCTGCCGGGCTCCGCCGTGAAAGAGATGTCCTCGAGCGTGTTTTCCGAAGAACCGGGGTACGAGAACGAGACATTGCTGAACTCCACGACACCGGGGGACGAGCATTGATGCGGCAATACGGGCCTGTCGGGATCTTCGACCGACGGCTCTCTGTCGAGCACTTCGCCGATCCTGTTCCCCGAAACGGCAGCTCGCGGGAGCATGATGAACATCATCGTGATGAACAGGAACGACATGATGACCTGCATCGCGTACTGCAGGAATGCCAGGATGTTCCCGATCATCATGGGTTCGCCGCCGACGAGGTGCGCGCCTTTCCATACGATGAGCACGCATGTGAGGTTCATGATCAGGGTCATGCCGGGGAAGAGCACGGCCATAGCGCGGTTTACGAATATGTTTATTTTTGTGAGGTCCCTGTTCGCGTCGTCGTAGCGCTCTTCTTCGAAACGTTCGGTGTTGAAGGCGCGGATGACGAGCAGGCCTTCGAGACGTTCCTTCACTACGAGGTTCAGTTTGTCGAGTTTCGACTGCAGGACTTTGAATTTCGGCATGACGACAATGAATATTATCAGCATGATAAACAGTGTCGCGATGAGGCCGATCACGATAGTCCATGTGAGGCCCGGGCTCGTGCGGAACGCCTTTATCAGCGCGCCTATGCCCATGCACGGGGCGAATATGAGGAACCGGAGGCCCATGACTGTCGTCTGCTGCAGGTTCTGCACGTCGTTCGTTGATCTTGTTATCAGCGACGCCGTTGAGAATCTGTCAAGATCGGCCGTCGAGAAATCCGTGACGCGCCTGAAGAGGGAGCTTCTGAGGTCGCGCGCGATATTTGCCCCGACCTTCGCGCCGAATGCATTGCCGGCGATCGAGAATATCGCGGAGCCCGCGGCGATAAGTATCATTATCCTGCCGGTACGGTGGATGTAGTCCATATCCGTTTTTACAATGCCGTTGTTGATGATGTCGGACATATAGCCCGGGAGCGAAAGCTCGCACATGGCCTGCCCGAACAGCAGCACGACGATGCAGAGGATCAGCGGGATATACTGTCTGTAATACTTCATGACTGTCTTCATTCCGCATCCCCCCTTCCGCGGCGCTCAGCGGCGCGGGCGGCGTCCGCCATGTCTTTCTCAAGAACATTTTTCAGTGCGGGCGGCGCGCAGATCTCCATCTCGTTTAGAGCATTATAAGCGGCGATGTTGAGAAGCGACATGAACTCCTTTTTCTGCTTCTCGTCCATACCCTTCGTTATTATCGCGTTGAAATCGTCTTCGAATTTTAACAGCTTCGGCACCGTCTCGCGTCCCCTGTCTGTCAGATAGATGAGGTTCCTGCGGCGGTCTCCGTCCGGATGCTTGCGCTTTATGTATCCCATCGTCTCGAGTTCGCCGAGCACCTTCGCGACGCGTCCCTTGTTTATGTGCGTGTAATTGGCGATAGTTTCCTGATCGCATCCTTCATTGTCGGCCACCGCCAGCAGATAGGGCGGATGGCACTCTTTGAAGCGCATCACATCCTCGCTCCGCGAAAAATATTTCTTCGAATAGCGGTAGAGGATAGACGTGGTGCCGAAAATACTGTGTTCTCGCATTCTATTCCTTCTTTCGTGTGTTGAAGTGTTTATTGAAGCAATGCGCAGGCATCGCTTCAGAAAGTTGCCATGTAAACAGTTGGCACGTAAACGATACTACTCCCGCGCGAAGGTGATGTCAATAGAAGATGACGGGAACCGGGCATCTGACGGTGCGGGAGGCCGCGCGGCCGGGGAGAAGCTTATGGAAACGGGGAAAAGACGCGGAGAATGTTTAAAGAGCGGAAATAAGAGTATGTTTCTAATGGAGCGATGTGATGCGGACGGCGGTCATCTTAACAGCTTTCTTTAAGGTGCTGTGCTATAATATACCAGACGGAGGAACTATCATATGATATTGGAAAAGAAGGAAGATATCCACATTGATGTCGACAGCCTGCCGCCGGAGCTGCAGGACGTGGCCGATGAGGCGAAGAAATTCATGCTGACGCGGACGCTCTATCATTCGGCTATACGCGAAGTCAGCACGAAGCTTGAGATCTTAGACGACGAATTTCACGCGAAGCAGGATTACAGCCCTATCCATCACATGGAATCGAGGGTGAAGTCTATCCAGAGCACGTTCAACAAGCTCGTAAAAAAGGGGTACGAGTTCAGGGACGAGGATATACGCAAGATAACTGACATTGCCGGGATAAGGGTCATCTGCAATTATCTTGACGACGTCTATACGATAAGACGTCTGCTGCTCCAGCAGTCCGATGTGGAGCTCATCCGTGAGAAGGATTATATCATGCACCCGAAGCCGAGCGGCTACAGGAGCCTGCACCTGATAATACTCGTGCCGGTCTTCCAGATCGACCGCGTGGAAAAGGTGCCGGTGGAGATCCAGATCAGGACGATAGCCATGGACACATGGGCCAGTCTCGAGCACGAGCTCAAGTACAAGCGCGACGGCGAGATCAGCGAAGCCGACCAGACGGACCTCAAACTCTGCGCCGCGCAGCTTTCAGCGGTAGACGTCACGATGAACCGCATCCACACCGGGAAAAAGGCGATAGATAACAGGGACTGATGATATCAGTCGTCGCGCCGCTTTTTCGAAGCCGATATGAAATAGAATGGTATCGAAGCGAGCTGGGCCGATACTGAGACGGCGATCATCGCCGCGATGCTTATATCATACAGTGCCCCCAGCAGCCAGCTCCCAAGGAACCAGAATATACCGAACGAGCATTCGAAGATCCCGTATCCGGTCGCGCGGCCGGATTTCGGGATCATTGTCGTTACGGCGGCTTTCATGATCGATTCCTGCGCGCCCATCCCGATGCCCCAGAGCGCGATCCCCAGTATCAGAACAGGGAGAGAGTTCAGGCTGAAGAGCAGGATAGGGAACGGCGCCGTGACGGCTGACGCGAGTGCAAGGACTTTCACACCGTATTTATCATAGAGTATGCCGAACACGAGCGCGGAAACGGCGTCGACGAGCATTGCCGCGGCATAAAACAGCGGGATGGCGTCGCCGCTCACGATGCCGGTATACGACTTCGACACGTGCATGATGACGATGGAGTAGTCTATGAACCCGAATGCGAATACGCTGATTCCCGCGATGTAAAATATGAATTCTTTCTTCATTTTGAACGGGACGTATTTCTCTGGCTCAGGCTCGAATTTTTCGGGTTCTGGGAATTTCCTCCGAGTAAAGATCAGAAAAATGAGCGTTATCGCGCCGGGGACGGCGAGCACGGCGAAGCATGTCCTGTAGACTTCGAATGTCGTGCCGGTCGTTTTCATGAGCATGACGAGATACAGCAGGACCGGTCCGGCGAACGCGCCGATCTGGTCGAGCAGTTCCTGTATGCCGAAGCTTTTGCCTATGCCTTCCTGCGACGCGGCGAACGACATGACTGTGTCCTTCGCCGGTTTTTTTATCGCCTTGCCCGTCTTCTGCACGACGAGCAGCATGCAGGCCCAGATCCATCCGTGGCGCCCGACGAGCGCGAGCGCAGGCACCGCGGCGATATCGATGATATAC
>JAZAUJ010000120.1:0-4098 GCA_036342375.1 Anaerovoracaceae bacterium
AGCGAGCCGCGCTGCCTGGACTCCTGCACAGGCGGGGTCGTCATAGACGGAAAAGGAGAGCTGTATACGAAAGCTCTCGCGCGGCGCCTCATATTCTCCGCGAACATGGCGGGATGCACGTTCCCCGGGAAACCGCTCGTCGAGGCGACGGGCAGGCTGAAAAATTTCTTCGTGCTGAGCGGCGTATTCAAAAAGGAGCCGTTCGAGGTATATAAAGATCAGGTCAGCGCGCTTTTCGAAAAGGTGCTGGAGTTCGATTTCCCGTGCGCGGAAGAGGGCTTTGATGTACTTGCGCTCCACGCAAGCTCGAGGCGCACGTCAAATACGCTGCTGCTTTGGGATAAAAAAAAAACGATATCGGGAGCCGCGCTGAGATAAACGAGATATCTCTGCGAAACGGCGAGCTCGCGGACTGCAGCGGCTGTCCTTATCAGCAATGCCTGCATTTCGGCGAAAAGGACGACTGTTTCTACGGCGGGATAATGGTGGACAAGGTATACCCCGCGGTACTCGCGTGCGATGCATTGATGCTGATATGTCCGAATTACAATGACGCCGTGAGTGCGAATATCACTGCGTTCATAAACAGGCTGACCGCGATATTCAGGACGCACGATTTTTCGAAAAAACGCGTGTATGCTATCGTCGTGTCCGGCTACAGCGGCGGTGATATCGTCGCTGAGCAGGTGATAGGCGCGATGAGCTGCAATAAGAATTTCATCCTGCCGGGGCGGTTCGCGATGATAGAAACAGCGAACGATCCGAAGAGCATCCTCGCAGTCGAGGATATAGACGCGAAGGCCAAGGCGTTCGCGGAAAATATCAGGTAGCGCGCTGTCAGGCGCAGGAAATTCCGGTAATTAAGACTCAAAAGAAAAAACGGGACCGTCTGACCGGTCCCGTTCGTTTCGCGTATCAGCTTACAGGCAGCCGCCCGGGGTGAGGCAGTCTACACACATCGCGCACTGGCACGCATCGCAGAGCATCTGCTGATTCTGGTTATACCCGGAGCCGTATGCGCGGTTCCTGTACATCGTCCCGGCGGAATTTATCTGATAGAGCGCCTGACGGTACTCAGGATCGTTCGGCGCCATGCTGGATGCCTGCGCTATCTTCGACCGCGCGTCGTCGTACCATCCGCGCTTGTACGAGATCATGCCCGAAAGGAATATCCATTCCGCGCTTTTTGTCGGGATACTGTTCAGTTTCGCTTCAGCGGCGCCGAGGTCATTCATATCGATATCGCGGCGGATCTCCTGGAATATCGGCGCCCCCTTCGCGGCGTAACCGCCCGAGCCGGCGCTGCCGCTCCCGGCCCCGCCGTTTTTCATCAGCATATCGTACGCTTCATTCACGTCGCGCAGCTTTTCAGCGGCGAGATCTGCGAGCGGATTGTTCTGATATTTATCGGGATGATATTTCTTTACGAGTTCCCTGTAGGCCCTCTTTATTTCTTCTTCCGAAGCTCCCTGTCTTATACCGAGTGTTTCGTAAGGATCTGTTACCATTTATTTTTCCCTTCCGCCGCGGAGGACATTATCAGTGCTCCTCAGCAAACCCATGTTGATTATGTTATCTATTATACCGACATTCGTCCTCATATCAAGCAGATCGAGAGCCCGGCTCATCTCACTGCACAGTATGAGAAGATTCTGTTCCATATCATCGCGTATCCGCCGCCTGAACATTTCAGGTGTCTCTTCAGCGGGGTCATACCCGAACCTCAGAACGAACGGATTGTAGCTGCCCTTTTCGATATCATTTTCCAGGTCATCGGCCGCGTCCGCAAGATATATCCATTTCCCGAGGTGCAGGGCGAGCCGCCGGAGGACGCTCTCCCGGCTCCCGTCGATACCGCCCGCGCCGTCTATAATTACAGTCTCAAGTATCCTGCCGAAACAGTCCGATGTCGCGTCTATGCTGGGCGATTCTTCTCTTTCAAGCAATGCGAGTTCCCGGAGCAGCGATCCCGTTTTTTCTGTCAGTTCCCTGCGGCGGGAACGGACGCGTCTGAACGCGGCGGCGAGCATCGATGCCGCGGCGAGCGCTTTCGGCGAATGCTCGTCTTTAAGATCGTCGAGCGCGTTGTAACGCGCGAGCATCACCATGACGTCGGCCGCGTAATCGACGGACGGGCTGTATATCACAGGTTTTTTCGCGATATGGTGGACAGCGCAGTGTTCAGGGAGCGGGACGCTGTATTCGCCGCGCACGCCTCCGAGCAGCGCCGCGAGGAACGCGGCGTCGTAGCTTAAAGCGGCGCGCGGGAGCTGGCCGCTCAGCTTGCCGACGGCCTTGCAGATCCCGCAGTAATACCCCTGGTAAACTTCAAGGTCTTTCATTTTCATCTCAGGCTTTTCACATATTACATATCCAAGCATATCGCGCTCCGAAAATAATATATCATAAATCCCTTAAATTTCGTCAAATATATTGACATGCGGCGGAAAAGAATATATATTGTATACTAACATACAATAATACCGTTTGGGGGAGAATTACCATGGGAAAAACACTCGCATATAAGATCCTGGGCGACCACCTCGTGAAAGGCGAACTCGTTCCGGGAACAGAAATCACGATCAGGATCGACCAGACGCTCACGCAGGATTCGACAGGCACGATGGTCTATCTTCAGCTCGAAGCCATGAACATCGAACATGTCAGGACGGAACTGTCAGTAGCGTATATAGACCATAATACGCTGCAGACAGGATTCATGAACGCGGACGACCACGCATTTATAAAGAGTGTCGCGAAGCGCCACGGGATCCTTTATTCGAAGCCGGGCAACGGCATCTGCCATCAGCTCCACCTCGAAAATTACGGAAAGCCGGGGAAAACGCTTCTCGGTTCGGACAGCCACACGCCGACAGGCGGCGGACTCGGCATGATAGCCATCGGAGCGGGCGGCCTCGATGTCGCTGTCGCCATGGCGAAAGGCACATACAGTCTGACAGTACCGGAAGTCATCAATGTCAGATTGTCCGGGAAGCTCAGACCGTGGACATCCGCGAAGGACGTCATCCTGAAAGTGCTGCAGGAACTTTCGGTCAAGGGCGGCGTAGGTAAGATAGTGGAATATACGGGCGAGGGCGTAAGCACGCTTTCGGTGACAGACAGAGCGACTATCACGAACATGGGCGCGGAGCTCGGAGCTACGACGTCGGTGTTCCCGAGCGACGAGCGCACGAAGGAATATCTGACGCAGGAAGGAAGGCCCGGCGACTATATCCCGCTCGCGGCCGATCCGGACGCCGTATACGACAGCGAGATAGACATCGACCTTTCTGAGATAGTCCCGCTCGCCGCGAAGCCGCACATGCCTGACAATGTGGACACCGTGGAGAATATAGGGAAAATAAAAGTCGATCAGGTCGCGATAGGCAGCTGCACGAACTCATCATACGCTGACCTCATGCGGGTGGCTGCGATACTGAAGGGGCATAAAGTGCATCCGGATGTGAGTCTCGTCATTTCGCCGGGATCGTCGCGCATAACAGAGAAGCTCGCGAAGAACGGCGCTATGGCTGACATGATCGCCGCCGGCGCAAGGATAATAGAAAACGCGTGCGGACCGTGCATCGGCATGGGCCAGTCGCCGAAATCCGGCGCCGTGTCGCTTAGGACATTCAACAGGAACTTCAAAGGCAGGAGCGGCACGCTCGACGCCGATATCTATCTCGTGAGCCCGGAGACCGCGGCGATATCCGCGATAGAAGGAGTCCTGACAGACGGCAGAGACAGCGGCATTGATATACCTGAAATAGAAATGCCGGTATTCGAGATAAACGACAGTTTCATGATATATCCGGAAGGCACGAATACGGAGAATACGGAAGTGGAGATGGGCCCGAACATCAAGCCGTTCCCGCTGAACAGGCCGCTTGAGGGCGACGTGGAAGCGACGGTATGCCTGCATCCGGGCGACAACATCACGACAGACGACATCATGCCGTCCGACTCGCGCCTGCTCCCGTACAGATCGAACATCCCGCATCTCGCGAATTACTGCTTCGAGAAGATAGACAGCGGATTCGCGCAGAGATGCAAAGATGCCGGTCAATGCTGCATAGCAGGCGGCGAGAATTACGGCCA
>JAZAUJ010000121.1:0-4076 GCA_036342375.1 Anaerovoracaceae bacterium
GGCCGCCGCATCACAGCGACAGTTGACATTTGCGGCAGAGCTTTGTGAAATATTTTCATCTGCATATTTCGATGTATACGACTCACGCGGAGTTTTTCAGTATATAATGGACACAGAATGTAAATTTTCATCAGCGATTGACGGAGGTGGATTATGTCCAATTTACGGTATGCTGACCGCGTGCAGTATATGCATGACACAGCTATATATATGCGCGGGTTATTTGACAATATGACGGATCCGAACATGAAATCGTTCGGCGGCGGCGCGCCTGCAAAAGAAGTGCTGCCTATGGATTACATCAGCAAGTTCGCGTCGGAAGTGCTGAGCAGAGAAGGACGCGGCCTTGAGGCGTTCCAGTATTCGGCGACATTCGGACTGCAGGATCTCAGGGAAGCTGTATGCGAGCATCTTCTGAACCCTACGGGCATAGATGCGAAGCCTGAAAATATACAGATCACGAGCGGCGGCCTTGAGACGATGTGCCTCACATGCGAGCTGTTCATCAGCCCGGGAGACGTTATCATCACAGAGGCGCCTACATTCATACATATCACGGACACATTCAACATGTTCCAGGCGAAACTCGTTCCGGCGGAATGCGATGAAGGCGGAATGATCATCGAGGATGTTGAGAAAAAGATAAAAGAATACGATGCGAAGATGGTCTATGTCGTTCCGACATTCAACAATCCGACAGGCAGGACGCTGAGCGTTGAGCGCAGAAAGGCTCTCGCGGAACTCGGGAGCAAGTATAACGTCATAATACTCGAAGACGATCCCTACAGAGATGTGCGTTATTCCGGCGATGTTGTGCCGGCGATCAGGTCGTTCGACAAGACCGGGAACACGATCATGGCGTGCAGTTTCTCGAAGATCTTCGCTCCGGGCTCAAGACTCGGCTACGCTGTGGCGGATGAGGATGTGATCTACGCGCTCAGAGACGCAAAGATCGCGATCAACTCGCAGCCTCCGGGGATCAGCGAGGTCCTGTGCGCTGAGTTCTTCAAACGCGGATATTACGAGGAAAATCTGAAGAAGATGTGCGCGATATACAGGGAACGCAGGGACGTCATGACTGAAACGATGGACAGATGCTTCCCGAAGAGTGTAAAGCGCACGCAGCCTGACGGCGGATACTACGTCTGGGTGACATTCCCCGAGGGCTTCGACTGCAGCGAACTGAAGAAAAAGGCCGAAGAGAAGAAATTCACATTCCTCAGCGGCGGCGACTGGTTCCCGAATGCGGGCGACAAATACAAGAATACCGCGAGGTTCAACTTTACGACACTTCCGCCTGAGACGATAAAAGAAGGTATCGAGACGATCGGCGCGATCGCGCGTGAAATGCTCGGCGAATAGCCGCATTGATGCAGAAAGGAAACAAAAATGTCACAGAAGAAATTAACAGTCCCTCAGTTCAGAGAACTGAAAGAAGCCGGCACGAAATTCACGATGGTCACGGCATATGACTATACATTCGCCCAGATGCTCAATGAAAGCGAGACCGAGATGATCCTTGTAGGCGATTCTCTCGCGAATATCATCATGGGAGAAGGTTCGACGCTGCCGGCGACGATGGATATCATGATCCATCACATCCGCTCGGTCGTGAAGGGCGCTCCGACGACATTCGTTGTCGGCGACATGCCGTTCGGCACATACCAGACGAGCCCTGAGCAGGCTGTCGATTCCGCCGTTCGGATGATGAAGGAGGGCGGCTGCGACTGCGTCAAACTCGAAGGCGGCCTTAATATGGTCGACCGCGTAAAGGCGATCGTCAATGCGGGCATTCCTGTGATGGGCCATATCGGCCTGACGCCTCAGTCATCGTCGGCGCTCGGCGGACACGGAGTGCAGGGCAAGGATTCCGGCGTGGCTGACAAACTGCTCGCCGACGCAAAGGCCCTGGACGAAGCCGGCGTTTTCTCGATGGTGCTCGAGTGCATACCGAAAGGCGTGGGAAAGAGGATCACTGAAGAGGTGAAATGCAGCACGATCAGCTGCGGAGCGGGACCTTACTGCGACGGTCAGAATATGAATATGTATGACCTCGAAGGCATGTTCAGCGACTTCGTGCCGAAGTTCGTAAAGCATTATGCGGAGCTCCGCGGAGAAATGATAGCCGGTCTGAACGAGTATCATAAGGAAACTCAGGCGGGCACGTTCCCGGATGCCGATCACAGCTACAACGCTGTCGTCCCGGGATACGAAGTATAATAACGATCAATGCGCGGATGACCGGCCGCCGGCCGGAAGCCCGACGCATGATCCTTCACATGTCTGACATATGGATGCTTCTTGTACTTCACAGGGGGCATCCATTTTGTTTTCTTCCGGCGTCGGACGCGGCGGGAGTCTGCGCGCCTGCGCGGGCCGAATCCGCGCCGCGGCAGACCGGCTCTGATTTTCACTTTAACAGACGCGCGCGGTGGGATATAATTAAATCGGGAATATTCTGAAAACAAAGGACAGGAGGATATTATGGCACTGATGACAGGACAGGAGTATGTGCAGAGCATACGCGAAATGGACATGCAGATCTACATGTTCGGCAAGAAGATAGAAGATCCGTCGAGGGATCCGGTCCTGCGTCCGTCGCTCAATTCTGTGAAGATGACGTATGACCTCGCGCAGGATCCGGAATACAGGGATATCATGACCGCGAAATCACCTTATACCGGCGGCGTCGTGAACAGATTCACACATATCCATGAGAGCACGGACGATCTCATTAAAAAAGTGAAGATGCAGAGACTCTGCGGCGAAAAAACGGGGGCGTGCTTCCAGAGATGCGTCGGGATGGACGCATTCAATGCGGTGTTCAGTACCACATATGAGATCGACGAGAAATACGGGACGAATTACCATGAGAATTTTCTGGCGTTCCTGAAATACGCGCAGGAGAATGATCTCACGGTCGACGGAGCGATGACAGATCCGAAGGGTGACAGGAGCCTGCCGCCGCATAAACAGGAGGACCCGGATCTTTATCTCAGAGTGGTAGAAAAAAGAGAAGACGGCATTGTCGTAAGAGGCGCGAAGGCGCATCAGACCGGCATCTGCAATTCACATGAGGTGCTCGTGATGCCTACGATCTCCATGGGCCCGGAGGACAGGGATTACGCCGTATCGTTCGCTGTGCCGCTCGATACGGAAAATCTGTTCATGATCATAGGGCGCCAGTCGTGCGATACGAGAAAACTCGAAGGCGCCGCGATGGATACGGGGAATCCGACATTCGGCGGAGTCGAGGCTCTCGTTATTTTCGATAATGTGTTCGTTCCGAACGACCGCATTTTCATGAACGGCGAGACGGAGTTCGCAGGAATGCTTGTCGAAAGGTTCGCGGGGTATCACCGTCAGAGCTACGGCGGCTGCAAGGTAGGCGTGGGCGATGTGCTTATAGGCGCCGCGGCGTGCGCCGCAGACTGCAACGGCGTCTGCAGGGCTTCGCACGTCAAGGACAAACTCATTGAGATGATACATCTGAATGAAACGCTGTATTCGAGCGGGATAGCGTGTTCGGCCGAGGGTACAAAAACAAAGGCCGGCAACTATATGATCGACCTTCTGCTCGCCAATGTCTGCAAGCAGAATGTCACCAGATTCCCGTATGAGATCGCGAGGCTCGCCCAGGATATAGCCGGAGGGTCGGTCGTGACGCAGCCTTCCGAGAAAGATCTTCGCGACCCGAAGATCGGGCCTTACGTCGAGAAATATATGGCCGGCGCCGTCGGAGTGCCGACGGAAGACAGAATGAAGATACTGAGGCTCATCGAAAACCTGACGCTGGGAACGGCCGCTGTCGGATATCTGACAGAGTCGCTTCACGGCGCCGGTTCGCCTCAGGCCCAGCGGATAATGATAATGAGGCAGGGCGATCTCGAATCCAAAAAGAAACTGGCGAAGGACATTGCTAAAATAAAAGACTGATACAGTCAGCAGCTGAGAGGCCGCCGGGAAGTCCCCGGCGGTCTATTGTTTTGCGGGAAGCCCGTCATGGATATGACCGGAAATCTGAGCCGCCTGATCCGGACGGTTTCAGGACGCCTGAAAACAATCGTGAAGAACAA
>JAZAUJ010000122.1:0-4018 GCA_036342375.1 Anaerovoracaceae bacterium
ATTTTCAACGTTCCCGGCCTGTTAAACATGACTGACTCGTGATTTTTTGCTCTGAGCGGCTGTTCAGGGGCTTTGACCGTTGAAAATCTTGTTCACACGTTTTCAAAAACTCCGGCTTTGTAAAAACATTTATTACCAATAACGGGGAATCGGGTCCCTGGACGCGATATCCGGCCGCGCTGCCGCACTGCCCGCAGCCGCACGAAAAAAGCGGGGCCCGCCGGCCCCGCCCGGTTCGTTTTCTATCCATTTATCAGTCAGGCAGTTTCGTTCTCCTCAGGTTTATCCTGCCCTGGTTGTCGATCTCGGACACTCTGACCTCGACCTTGTCGCCTATATTCATCATATCCTCGACCTTTTCTACTCTGTGTTTCGCCATCTTGGAGATATGCAGCAGTCCTTCCTGCCCCGGCAGAACTTCTATAAACGCACCGAAGTTCATTATACGCTTCACTGTGCCCATATATACCTTGCCGACTTCGACGTCCTCGACGAGGAGCTCTATCTCATGCAGCGCGGCCTCCGCGCTTTCCATGTCCGGCGCGGCGATATATACCATGCCGTCTTCGTCTATATCGATCTTCGCGCCCGTAGCGTCCGCGATGCCGTTTATCGTCTTTCCTCCCGGTCCGATGATCGTTCTGATCTTCTCCTGCTCTACCTGCATCGAAAGGATCCTCGGAGCGAGCGGCGATATTTCCGGACGCGGCTCCGGTATGCAGTCGAGCATTTCCTTCATGATATGCGCCCTTCCTTCATGCGCCTGCGCGAGCGCCTTTTCGAGTATCTCCCTCGGGAGGCCGTGTATCTTCGTGTCGAGCTGCAGCGCCGTTATGCCGTCCGCAGTGCCGGCCACTTTGAAGTCCATGTCGCCGAAGAAGTCTTCAAGGCCCTGGATATCCGAAAGAATGACGGGTTCTCCCACGATCGCGCCGTCATCGTCAAGCACGCTCATGAGTCCCATAGCAATGCCCGCTACCGGTTTCTTAATAGGCACGCCGGCATCCATAAGCGCGAGCGTGCTTCCGCACACCGACGCCTGCGAGGACGAACCGTTCGACGAAAGTATTTCAGAGACCACTCTGATCGCATACGGGAAATCTTCCTCCGACGGTATCATCGGGCGCAGCGCTCTTTCGGCGAGCGCGCCGTGTCCGATCTCGCGGCGTCCCGGGCTCCTCATCCTGCCGGCCTCGCCCGTGCAGTATGGCGGGAAGTTATAGTGATGCATATATCTCTTGCCCGTGAGTTCCGTTATGCCGTCAATGCGCTGCCCGTCGCTCAGAGGTCCTAATGTGCAGACCGACATTGCCTGCGTCTGTCCTCTTGTGAAAAGTGCTGAGCCGTGCGTCCTCGGGAGAAGTCCGACCTCGCAGTAAACAGGTCTGATCTCCTTCGGGAGTCTGTTGTCAGGCCTTATGCCGTCCTCGAGGATCAGCTTCCTGACCTGCTCTTTCGTGATCGTATATAATACGTTCCCTATATCCTTTTCCATATCCGGGTATTCATCCGGATACTGCTCGCTGAAATGCTCTTTCGTTTCCACTTCGACAGCGTCCATGTTGTCGAGTCTGGCCTGCTTCTCCTGCGTGTGGACGGCTTCTCTCATCTTTTCTTCCGCGTACGCCCTTACGTCCGCTTCGAGCTGCTCATCCACAGTCTTGAGGCCGAAGTCCCTCTTCGGTTTTCCCACCTCTACGACGATCTGATCTATCCACTCGACGATCGATTTTATCTCGTCATGCGCGAACATGATAGCGTCTATCATGACATCTTCCGGGATCTCATCCGCCCCCGCTTCCACCATCATGATAGCGTCTTTCGTTCCGGCGACTGTGAGTTCGAGATCGCTCTGTTCCTTCTGCTCAAGCGTCGGGTTTATAACAAAATTCCCGTCTACTCTCCCGACGATCACGGCGGCCGTAGGGCCGTCCCACGGGATGTCCGATATCGCGAGAGCGATAGAAGAACCGATCATGGCCGTCACATTGGACGGAGCGTCGAGATCCATGGACATCACAGTCGCGACCACCTGAACATCGTTCACGAACCCTTTCGGGAACAGCGGGCGCAGCGGCCTGTCCATGAGTCTTGAATTCAGCACGCCCGTTTCAGCCGGCCTGCCTTCTCTCTTAATGAACCCGCCCGGGATCTTTCCTGCCGCGTACATCTTCTCTTCGTAGTCGCAGCTGAGCGGGAAAAAATCAACATCCTGTCTCGGCTCATCCGACGCGCAGGCCGTAACGTTCACGACCGTGTCCGCGTATCTCATCATGACCTGTCCGTTAGCCTGCTCGCAGACCTTTCCTATCTCCGCCTGCAGCAGTCTCCCGCCAACGGCTGTCTGGTAAACTTTGTATCCTTCGTACTTCATATTAACAACTGCCTCCTGTTAACATACTTCCTTCCTGAAAACCTCCGCGCTTACATTGAAATCGGCCCGCGCGGTTGCGCGGGCCTGGTCCATAAACGCTATTTCCTGAGTCCGAGACTGGCTACGAGTTCTCTGTAAGCTTCAAGGTCGTTCTCCTTAAGATAGTTAAGGAGATTCCTTCTCCGTCCTACCATCTTCAGCAGACCTCTTCTTGAATGATGGTCATGCTTGTGCACTTTGAGGTGCTCATTCAGATCGTTTATCCTGTAAGTAAGTATCGCGATCTGCACTTCCGGGGAACCCGTATCCCCTTCTTTTCTTCCGTACTTCTCGATGATTTCAGCTTTTTTCGCCTGATCGATCATAATAATACTCCTTTTCTGTTCATCCGCTTCCGGCCCGGCCGCCGTCAGGAGTGATCGTACAGCTGAGCTGAAAGTATTATTGACTTACCGGATAATAATACCAAATGCCGCAGTGCAAGTCAAGAAAACTACAGAAGATTCGCCTTCGGGATTTTCCTGATACACCACGTTATCGCGAACGATACCAGGAAAAACAGGACCGCGGCGGCAGGGAATATCCACGCGCCGATGGTGTACGGATCGACGCCGGCCCATTTGAACATCCAGTGAATGAAAATCATGTGTATCAGATATATCCCGAACGTGCACCTGTCGGCGCTCTGCCAGAATGCAGGGAGATTTTTCACGTCCATCCTGTCAAACAGTCCGAAAACGCCGCAGCTCTGCCCGAGTATGAGCGGCGAACTGTATCCGAAAAGCTGATCAAGCCCTTCCGCGTAACTGACGCCCCCTGCGCGCAGAAATGACAGCAGCACGAGCACTGCGGTGCATCCGACGAGAAGCAGCAATGCAAGAGCTCTGTCCATTTTATGATTGTGGATATAGTATCCGAGAAAAATATACGCGGGGTATACGAGCGACGTCGGGATATAGAACGCGAGCGGAAGCCCGAAACTCTCCAGTGCGGGCAGCACTGACGTAAACACGACGAGTACCGCGATGATATACTGCATTGTCTTATCCGAAAGCTTTTCCGAAGCGGCCCTGTAGACCGGCATCATGAAATAGATACCGATCATCAAATACAGATACCACATATGCGCCCAGCTCTCGCCGAAAAAGAGATCTCTGAAAAATCCCGAGACCAGCCCGTCTTTCTCGCCCGCCATTACGTCGAGCGCGCGGAAAATAAACGTGAACACGACGAGCGCCAGCACCATGCGGCGCATGTATTTCCCGAACAGTTTCGAGAGCGGCACTTCTCTTTCAGGATCAAGGAGCAGCGCTCCGGTGATAAGCAGGAAGCACGGGACGCACCACATCAGAAGATGCTCGAACAGACCGGAATAAAGGATCTGCCCCTGCGTCAGGCTTCCCTTGAAATAGACTTCGCATGCAAAAAGGCTGTGCAGGATCACGATGCCGAAACAGGCCGAGATCCTGAGCACGCGGTATGAATCAATAGTAGTTTGACGCGTCATCGTTCACACATCCGCCTGAATTTTTCTGAGATCCGCCGGTACTCCAGCCGGAGGAATTCTGATTCTGCTGATTCGGAGTGTTCTGCGTCGTGTGCTGACGAGATGGCTCTTCGGCAGCTTTCTCCGCGGCCTTTTTC
>JAZAUJ010000123.1:0-3995 GCA_036342375.1 Anaerovoracaceae bacterium
ATCGACATCTTCCGCGTCTCCCGCAGCTGCGCCGAGCGATACCGCGAGCGTCTCTGTCGTGATATAGTCTTTGTATTCGCTGACCGCGGCTTCGACTTCTGCGTCGGACGATACCCCGAGTTCTATTTTGTCCATCATCTCGAAGTCTTTCTGCTTTCTCATCTGCTGCACCTTCGAGACGACTTCCCTCGCGAATCCTTCCTTCACGAGTTCGTCCGTGAGTTCTGTGTCGATGATCGTGAACAGGTTGTTCTCCGACGCTACCGCGAATCCCTCTTTCGCATCAATGCGCACATCCACGTATTCGGGGAGTACTTTGAACGTCTCGCCTTCGATATCGAGCTCGACGCTTCCTTCTTCGTTCAGTTTCCTGACGAACTCCGCCGTGTCCGCTTCAGCGAGCAGTTTCGCGAATGTCTTGATCTTTGAGCCGAGCATAGGACCGACCGTCGGATAATCCGGCTTGAGTGTGTAGTTCATATACTTCGAAAGATCATTTTCGAATCTTACCTTCTTCACGTTCAGTTCTTCCGTGATAAGCGGCGTGAGGTCCGAGATCAGGCTCTCGTACTTCCCGTCGACGAGCACTTCGGCGATAGGCTGTCTTACCTTTATCTGCTGCTTTTCGCGCGCGCCTCTTCCGAGAGATACGAGATCTCTCACGAGGTCCATGCGCTCTTCAACGTGCTCGTTTATCATGTTCTCGTCGCATACCGGATAATCCGCAAGGTGCACAGATTCCCTGCCCGTGAGATTCACATACATCTCATCCGACAGGAACGGAGCGATCGGAGCGATGAGTTCCGTCACGCCGACGAGTATATCGTACGTCGTCCTGAAGACCGATTTCTTGTCATCCGTCATTTCAGGCGCCCAGAACCGTCTTCTCGCCCTTCTGATGTACCAGTTCGAAAGATCCTCGACCACGAAATCCTGGACA
Organism: Anaerovoracaceae bacterium; assembly: GCA_036342375.1. GTDB lineage: Bacteria > Bacillota > Clostridia > Peptostreptococcales > Anaerovoracaceae > JALCRY01. The sequence continues at coordinate 941 of JAZAUJ010000123.1, forward strand.
GCTCTCGCCGCCTTCATCTGATAGTACTCGTCCATCGCCTCAGTCGCGGCCTTCACCGTTTTGTTGTACTTCGAAAGGATCCACTTATCGAGTTCCGGCATTGATTCGTAATCTACTTCGAAATCCTTCGGATCTATATCGTCGAGGTTCGCGTACAGCACGAAGAAGTTATATACGTTCTTCAATGTCCCGAAGAATTTGTTCATGTTGTCGCGCATGCCGTCCTCGTCGAACTTCGTCGGCAGCCAGGCCGGCGAGCCCTGCATGAGATACCATCTGACAGCGTCGGCGCCGTACTTGTCGAACATCTCGAACGGATCTACCGTGTTGCCTTTCGACTTGCTCATCTTCTTCCCGTTCTTGTCGAGGATGAGGTCGCCCACGAGACAGTTCTTGTAAGATGATTTATGCGCTATCAGCGTCGATACCGCCATCAGCGAGTAGAACCATCCTCTCGTCTGGTCTATGCCCTCGCAGATGTAATCCGCCGGGAACAGTTCGTCGAAATCATCCTTATGCTCGAACGGATAATGCCACTGCGCGAACGGCATGCTTCCCGAATCGAACCAGCAGTCGATCACTTCGGGTATCCTGCTCATAGTGCCGCCGCAGTCCGGGCATGTGAGATGTACGTCGTCCACATACGGTCTGTGCAGCTCGATGCTCATGTCGATATCTTCCTGAGCCCTGTCTATGAGTTCCTGACGGCTTCCCATGCACTCGATCTTCCCGCACTTCTCGCATCTCCAGATCGGGATAGGCATCCCCCAGTATCTGTTTCTGGATATCGCCCAGTCCTTAACGTTCTCGATCCAGTTGCCGAAACGCTTCTCGCCGACGAATTCCGGATACCAGTTCGTAGCGTTATTGTTGGCGACAAGTTCGTCTCTGACGGCCGTCATCTTTATATACCAGCCCGGCTTCGCGTAGTAGAGCAGCGGCGTGCCGCATCTCCAGCAATGCGGATAATCGTGCTTTATCTTCTGCTTGGCGAACAGGCGCCCCTGATCCGCGATCCACTTCATGATCTTCAGGTCGAGTCCGTCTTCCATGACGTATTCGCCCTTCCACGGACCCGCGGTGTATTTCCCCTGCAGGTCGACCGGATTTATCATCGGCAGTCCGTATTCCCTGCAGTTGTCATAGTCCTCTTCGCCGTAGGCCGGCGCCGTATGCACGATGCCGGTACCGTCCTCATCCGTGATGTAATCCGCGAGAACTACGAAAAATGCCTTCCCTTCCACCGGGATATCTTCGAAGTCCATGAGCCTCTCGTATTCGACGTACTCGAGGTCCTTCCCCTTCAGCGTCTCGAGGACTTCATACTGGCCTTCACCTAGGATCTGGTCCGCGTTTTTCGCCGCGAGGATAAGCGTCTTGCCCTTATACTGCCCGTCCGTCATCTTCGCCCTGATGTAATCTATCTCGGGATTCACGGCGAGCGCGAGGTTCCCTATGACCGTCCACGGCGTCGTCGTCCAGGCCAGGAAATATTCCTCGTCGGCGTCCTTCCTCTTGAACATCATCGTGAGCGTCAGCACCGGGACTTCCTTATATCCCTGAGCGACTTCGTGCGACGCGAGTCCCGTGCCGCAGCGCGGGCAGTACGGGAGCACCTTATGCCCCTCGTAAATGAGCCCTCTGTCGAACACGGTCTTCAGTATCCACCATTCGGATTCGATATAGTCGTTGTCCAGCGTTTTATACGGATGATCCAGATCTACGAAGAATCCCATCCTGTACGACATCTCCGTCCAGAGCGATTCATATTCGAAGACCGATTCGCGGCATTTTTCATTGAACTTTTCAATGCCGTAATTCTCGATATCCTGTTTCCCGTTGAATCCGAGTTTCTTCTCGACTTCGATCTCTACCGGCAGGCCGTGATTGTCCCATCCGGCCCTTCTTTCGGACTTGTAACCCTTCATTACCTTATACCGGCATATGGAGTCCTTCAGGGTCCTGGAAAGCACGTGATGGATGCCCGGCTTCCCGTTCGCCGTCGGAGGCCCCTCATACCATATGAATGTGGGCTGCCCTTCTCTGTTATCAACTGTCTTCTGGAGCAGGTCGGTCTTATACCAGTTTTCAGCCTGCTCCTTCTGCAGCTCGCCTACAGGCTTGTCAGAAAGATTTTTAAACATGTTCCCTTCCTTCCTTTTTACCGCGCACGATGTTCCGCGCATCCTGATGCTCCGTCAGTTTTATAAAAAATCCCTGTTACGCGAACGTAACAGGGACGATCAATAACTAAACCGCGGTACCACCCTGATTGCCAGCATCCATCAATGCCGCCTCTCTTTGTGATATGAGCTCCAGACTGATCTGTCATATACTCCGCCTCCGGCATCCCACCATTCACCGTTCTCTCTCAGGTTTCCGCATATGACCGGTTCCTTCACAGCTCGTATTAAATTTATAATAATTAATTCTATATATATGCCTCCGTTATGTCAAGAAAAAAATCCGGAAAAGGTGCAGCGGCCAGACCCGCCGGCCTGACCGCTGTATGATGTTGAGTAAATGTCATATATAATACAGGGTGGTTACTCCATATTACCTTTTTACTTTGCGTGACTGGTTTTCCAGAAGTATCTGTTCGACTTAGTCGTGTCGTTCCACGTTACGTCTACTCTGTACCATCTATTTCCGTACTTGACTGTGTTCCAGATATGGTTTCCGCTGTTGCTCAGTTCGTAGCTCGTCCTGATCCCAAGGTCGCTCATGATGTATTCATATGCCATCGTGTACGCCTGGCAGACGCCTTTTCCCTCTACGAGAGCTCCGTAAGCGTTCTGCTTGTTCGCGCCGCTGCTTGTGTATCTGACTCTCGATTTGAGGAGATTGTTCACTGTCAGAGCCTTTTTCTTCACGGACCATTTGCGGTTCACTTTCTTCTCTATCGCTTTCGCCTGAGTGTTCATCCTTTTCGTCGCCGTCGCCGCCTGGCTTTTGCTCATCGTGTACTTCGGTACGAGCTTCACGACTGTCTTGTTCGATCTGTTCGGATAGATCTGTATGCCGCTCGCCGATACGTAGAACATTTCAGGATGGC
>JAZAUJ010000124.1:0-3995 GCA_036342375.1 Anaerovoracaceae bacterium
CTTATCTCACTTTTCATGAAAGCAAGTATCCTGTCTTCGCGTTCCTTTCGCCTGTTCATAATATACCGGTACCCCCTTGCTTTTCACCCTTCAGCAATTTGCCGTTTACATAATAGCATAATAAGAACAAAATGTAAACACTTGTTTGCGTTTTTGCGAACAGATCATCTTTACAAACGAGAAGTGTCATCCGCTCTTTTAAGATCATTGACCGTGCTCTTTATTCCCGCGGCCTCTTTAGCTATATTCCTGACCTTTTTCCCGAGCGATCCGTCTCCGGTTATCTCTTTTCCTATTTTCTTCACCGGGCCGGACACTCTGTTCGCCAGTTCGTCCGCGTGCTCCAGCTTCATGCGCGCGTCAAAGATATCTCGTTCCGCGTCTTCAAGGTCTTCGTTTACCTCCTGCAGTCTTCCGATACCCTTCGCGCAGAGGCATATGAGCGCGACTATAACGGCGAGAACAGCGATATACAATATGAACTGCAAAACGCCCATCACTGTAATTGTGAATGTCATTTTATCCCCTCCTCATGCGAACAATATACTGAAAAATCCACCGATCGTCATTATTACAATGTAACTCAGCAGCGCGTAAATGACAGCTCCCGCCCGGTGCGCGCCGGGGCTCTCGCTTTTCGACAGCGGCAGATCGTTCAGCACGCCGCGATAATTGAATAACACAAGCGCCGCGGCGAAAAATCCGAAGAAGCAGAACGCGCGCTCGCAGGCGAGCTGGGCCCCCTTCGTGCCGAAATCGACATTGACCGCCGTCACGAACATCAGGAAATATCCGATAACAGCGATGATCATTTTCAGCGGCTTTTTTGTGCGGAACCCCGGGAGCGCGTAACCTTCGGCCGCCCTGGCCGCGCCCGCGGCTATCTGGTCCGCCGTCGTCATAGGCTCTATCCTCAGCAATGCGGATTTGACATCCATAACGGTGGTGAACCTTTCCTCCGGGTCGTCCGCGGCCGCGCGGTAGATGATATCATCTATGCCGGCGCTCATCTTGTCGTCGCCCCTGACCTCTTCAAGAGCCGCGCCTTTCAGCATGTCTTCCAGGATATGTCCGAGCGGCTTTATGTCCGTGAACGGATCCGCGGGCATGCCGCCCGACGGCTGCGGGGCGCAGATCCCCGTCAGATATACAGCGCCGTCACCGGCAATGATAACATTGTCAGCGGAAAGATGCCCGTGCAGCACCGCCGGCGACAGTCCGTGCAGTTTCGAGAGAACGTCACATATCCCGCATATTATTTCTGTCACCTGCGAAAGATCAAGGTCCTGTTCCATATATTCCGAAAGCGGCGTCCCGCTCACTTTCTCCTCTGTTATCTTCGCGCCGGCTGCATCGACGTTTTTTATCTCAGGTACGCCCGGTATCTTCGCGGCCGCCAGCACTTCGAACGCGACGGCGGAGTCCGGATCTATGCTCCTCTCAAGATATACTTTCTCTTCATTCATAATGCTATATTATACCACATGGCGGCGTCATGCCAAAGAACACTTGACAAATGTCATATACGGAGTACACTATAGTTTGTTAGCACTCTTTATTGCAGAGTGCTAAAACGATATCGGGAGGTAAAGCACATGGCAAAAAAACAATTCCGGGCAGAATCTAAGCGGCTGCTCGACATGATGATAAATTCTATCTATACGCATCGCGAGATATTCCTTCGCGAGATAATATCGAACGCGAGCGACGCGAGCGACAAACTTTATTACAAGGGTCTTTCGGAAAAGATACCCGGCATAAAGCGCGAGGATTTTGAGATCAGGATCACGCCTGACAGGGAAGCGCGCACGCTGACCATAAGCGATAAGGGGATCGGCATGACGAAAGAACAGCTTTATGACGACCTCGGAGTCATCGCGAAGAGCGGGAGCGGCGATTTCAAGAGCGGGATAGAAGAAAACGACGGAGACAGCGAAGCGGACATCGATATCATCGGACAGTTCGGCGTCGGCTTTTACAGCGCGTTCATGGTCGCGAAGCACGTTACCGTCATCTCGAAGGCATACGGCGAGGATACGGCGTATATCTGGGAATCCGACGGCGCGGACGGATATACGGTCAGGGAAACTGAGAAAGACTCGACCGGGACCGACGTCATACTGACACTCAGAGACGACACTGAAGACGATAAGTACAGCGAATATCTTGATGAGTGGACTATCAGGCAGCTCGTAACGAAATACAGCGACTATATCCGCTATCCTATCACGATGATGTGCGACAAGACGAAAGTGAAAGAAGGGACTGAAGATCTTAAGGACGAGAACGGCGACCCGCTCCCTCCGGAATATGAACATTACAGCGAGCTTGAAACGCTGAATTCCATGGTACCGCTCTGGAAGCGCAGAAAGAGCGATATTTCGGATGAGGACTACAGCAATTTCTATAAGGACAAATATTACGATAACACCGACCCTCTGAAAGTCATCCACACAAACGTAGACGGCGTTATATCGTATTCGGCATTGCTGTATATACCCGGCAGAGCTCCGTACGACTATTACAGCAAGAATTATGAAAAGGGGCTCCAGCTCTACTCCAGCGGAGTAAAGATAATGGACAAATGTCCTGATCTCCTGCCGGACTATTTCAGCTTTGTAAAGGGTCTCGTGGACTCTCAGGACCTTTCGCTCAATATCTCGCGCGAGATGCTGCAGCACGACAGACAGCTGCGCGCGATAGAGCAAAGGCTGGAAAAGAAGATACAGAGCGAGCTTCTCGATATGCAGGAAAAAGAGCGCGACAAATACGAGGAATTCTGGAAGAATTTCGGTCTGCAGATCAAATTCGGCATATACGACAATTTCGGGATGAACAAAGATAAGCTGCAGGATCTGCTTATGTTCTATTCCTCTTCTGAGAAGAAGCTCGTAACGCTGAAGGAATACACGCAGCGCATGGCGCCTGATCAGGAGAATATATTCTATGCATCAGGCGAGGATGTGTCGCGCATCGATAAGCTCCCGCAGACCGAAGCCGTAAAGGACAGAGGTTTCGAGATACTGTATCTCACGGACGCGGTCGACGAATTCGCCGTGAAGACGATGATGGATTACGACGGAAAGACGTTCAAGTCCATCTCGGATGACGACATAGATCTCGGCGAGACTGAGGAAGAAAAAAAGGCCGCGGAAGAGCGGGAAAAATCGAGCAGAGATATGCTTGATTTCATGAAGGACTCGCTTGACGGAAAGGTGACCGAGGTCAGGCTCTCGCAGCGCCTCAGATCTCATCCTGTATGCCTTACGACAAAAGGCGGCATCTCGATGGAGATGGAAAAGGTGCTGAACGCGATGCCGGACGGGTCGAATCCTGACATTAAAGCGCAGCGCGTGCTCGAGATAAACGCGGGCCACCCGATCATGTCGACGCTCGAAGACGCGTTTGAAAACGACAAAGATACGCTCAGGGTGTATACGGAGATCCTGTATGACGAGGCATTGCTGATAGAAGGCATGCCTGTCGAGGACCCTGTGGAGTTCTCAAACAAAGTCTGCGATCTTATGACTGGCAGACATGCGGAATAAACTGATACAGCATATCACAGCCGCATTTCCCGTGAAAAAATCAGCGGGGCGTTCTTTCAGCCCCGCTGTTTTAGTGCATCAATGCATTTTTACTTCTTTTCTATATACCCAAGCGCTTTCAGGAGTTCCGCGCACTCGACCGCGCCGCCGGCCGCGCCTCTCTTCGTGTTGTGAGAGAGACCTACGAATTTCCAGTCATAAAGGCCGATGCCGTCTTCACGCAGGCGTCCTACAGAGACCGCCATGCCGTTCTCAGATTCGACGTCGAGTCTGACCTGAGGTCTGTCGTCTTCACGCATATAATGTATGAACTGCTTCGGAGCGCTCGGAAGGCCGAGTTCCTGCGGCTTGCCCCTGAAGTTTTCAAGAGCCGCGATCAGCTCATCCTTCGATGCCGGTTTTCTCATTTTCACGAACGCGGCGGCAGTGTGTCCGTTCACTACGGGC
>JAZAUJ010000125.1:0-3953 GCA_036342375.1 Anaerovoracaceae bacterium
AGGTCCGTGTGAAAGAAATTTCATGAAGGTTCAAATCCTTTCATCCGCACCAGAATGATCCGCCCGGAGCCTGAGCGCCGGGCGGATTTTTGCTGTCCTGATCTGCGGCCCGGGCTTTTGGATAACGGCAAAAAAAAAAATGGCTCCGTCCGGTGATGTGATCGTTCACGACCTTTCTGTCAAAGAACGACATGACCACGAACACTATCAAAAGAGGATAAAGCACGTTCAGGATCGGAGCAGCTATACTTATTATATTCGAGAGTCCGAAGTTGGACATTCCGAAGCTCAATATGATAACGACTGTCACGACGACAAGGAAAAAAGTCTGTAATGATATCTTAAGGATCGCCTGCCGCGGCTGCATGCGGCGGTCAGGGGACCTTCTTTGCGGCCGGTCCGCAGTGCGGATGCAGGGCAGGGAAAATGTCCAAAAAAACACGCATTGCTGTATGTATGATATAATTGAGCAAAGCAGCGCGGCCGCTGCAGGCCGGGGGCATGGCTGACTGACCGGTACCGGCATGAACATCGGAGGAGCGGAGAATATGGATAACCTTGAGCCGAAGAAACTTGCATTGATAAGGATATGGCAGATACTGAAGGAATACAGCGATTACGATCATCCGCTGACGCAGGAGGATATATCGCGCCGCCTGGAAAATGACTACGGCATAACGATCGAGCGGAAAACCATCGGGCGGAACATATCGCTGCTGCGGGAAGCGGGAGCGGATATAGAGTCGACCAGGGGCGGCAGCTATCTGAGGGGTCGCGAGTTTGAGGATTCGGAGCTGCATATGCTGATAGACGGCGTGCTGAGCAGCAGGTACATTACCGCGACGCATTCGAAGGATCTGATCGACCGTCTGTGCGGGCTTTCGAGCAGGTATTTCAGATCCAGCGTCAGGCACATCTATTCCGTCAATGACTGGAGCAAGACTGATAATCAGGAACTTTTCTATAACATCGAAGTCGCCGGCGACGCCATAGAGAGCGGGCGGCAGCTCCGTTACGACTACAACAAATACGGCGCCGACAAAAAGCTGCACAAGTCATCCGAGCAGCAGGTGAGTCCGTACCTCATGGTCCTCCACAATCAGCGCTATTATCTCATGGGCTGCAGCGAGTACTGGAATGATATCGTTTTCCACCGCCTGGACCATATCACGAACATCGTGCTCACCGATGAAAAAGCCACGCCGCTGAAAGAGGTAGAAGGATACGAGAACGGTATTAACTATAAAGACTTCGCCTCGGCAATGCCGTATATGTACACGGACAGGCGGGAGCACATAGAGTTCGAGGCGGACGCGTCGATCATCGACCAGATAGTAGACTGGTTCGGCACGGACATCAGGATCATGAAAACCGGTGATGACAGGAAAGTGGTCGTCAGCCTCAAGGCGAGCCCGCAGGCAATGGAGTACTGGGCGATGCAGTATATAAATCATGTGGAGATACTCCGGCCGGAGTCGCTGAGGACCCGCGTGACGGAAGCTCTTGAGAGCGGATTGGAGAAATACAGATGTCAAAAAGAGAATCAGTAACGATCACATGCCCGGCCTGCGGCAGGGACAGCGAATTCACGGTATGGCACAGCATCAATACAGTAATAGACCCCGATATGAAGGACGCTTTCAGGGACGGGACGGCGTTCATTTTCCGCTGCCCGGACTGCGGCAATGAAACGCCTGTCTTCTATCCCTGCTTATACCATCAGATGGAAGACAATATCATGATCTATCTTGTCGATGAGGGATCCGCTGAATCCGCCTGCAATTCTTTCGACATACCAGAAGCGGGCGGCATCCTTACGGCGGACGACTTCAAACAGGAATACCTCCTGCGCGTCGTGACATCCGTCAATGCATTGATGGAGAAGATACGCATTTTCGATTCCGGCAGGGACGACAGAGCCGTCGAAATATATAAAGAACTTTTCCTCGAAAATCTGAAGGAAACGCGGCCGGATTTCGATGTCGCCAGGATCATATTCGATACGGCCGACGACGGGGATTTCTTTGTCATCATCGGAAACGACGGGAACGCGGCGAGCACGGATCTCGATGAAAATTTCTATGAAGGGATCGAGGCTGTTCTGCTCCGTGACGGCGGGGCCCGCGATGAAGAGGAGAAGATAATAGATTCGGAATGGGCCCGCAGGATGCTTGAATGACAGACCGGGAATATTGAGGAAAGAGCCGGATATATCTGCCCGGGAAACCGCGCGGGCGGTACGGCTGCCGGCTTCAGGACGGATGCGCCTATGCACTAAGCAGAGGGCATCCTTTTTTTGTTTTGCGGGGCGGGCCCTGCTTTGCGCTGCGGCCCAAAGAACATTGAAAAAACCGCAAAATTGCGCACTCGCCCTAATGTGCGCAGATAAGCCCCGCAGGCGCGAGGTATAAAATATAAAAGGACGGTAATTACCTGTCTAATTGGCGACTGCCCGGATGTAATTCTCGAGGAGGTTGCATATATCGCTGATGTCGTTTATGAACGATTCGGGCATGCGCTGATTCATCCAGTCCGTGAACTGGCCGGCCAGTTCGTAGGACATGAATGACAGGAGCAGATGTTTGTCGTGTTCCGTCAGATTGCTGCGCGCGTAGGAGAAGACGTGCGACTCGAGATAACGGCGGGACGTGTAGCGGCACAGATGAAGGAGGTATCCGTCGGAAATAAAAGAACCGCTGGAGAAGCGCACATGGAGAATGACGTTTTTCCGGCTGTAAGCATAGGAATAGATGGCCCGTATGCACTGGCGGAGCGACGCCTCTTTCGGGATGCCCGATATGAGATCGTCGATAGCGCGCATGGTGATACGGTCCAGCAATGCCGGGATATCCTCGTAATGGTAGTAGAAGGAATTTCTGCTGATGCCGCATTTCGACGTGATGTCCTTCACAGTAATGCGCGACAGTTTTTCCTTTTCCAGCATTGATATGAATGTCGTCTCTATGAGTTTTTCTGTTTCCGACATGCCTTCCGCCTTTCCGCTTACATTATAGCCTACGGGAAGGGAAAATCAAAACGGGTGTATAAAGGGATTTGAATTGCTTTTTTATGGCCGGGCGGATGTTCGTAAGGAAGTGGTTTGAATGAAGATCGTATTTATTACGCCGACGACGGCGCTTAAAAGTCTGCCGATATACAGGAGTTTCGGCAAGGTGTACGGCCAGCCGAATTCTATAACCGGGCCGCTCATCCTCGGCGGGATACTGAAGAGGGCGGGGCACCGGGTCGAGGTCTATGAGGAACTGAACGGCAGCGTCCCGCTCGACAGGCTCATGGAAGATACCGACGTTTTCTCATTTTACATCATGGCGTCGAACGCGCCGCGCGCGTATAAGATGGCGCAGAAGATAAGGAAAAACAGCAATGCGCGCATCATTATGGGCGGCATACACGCCGACGCGATGCCCGAGGAGGCTCTGAAGTACGCCGATCAAGTCATGACGGGCGAGGGCGAGCAGGTCATTCTCGATGTCGTCGAGGGGAGGATAACGGACAGGATCGTCAGGGGCATCCCTTATGACGATCTCGATAAAGTGCCGTTCCCGGATTACAGCATCCTGAGAACGCCGTGCGTGAGCGCGAACGTGCTGTCGACGCGCGGATGCCCGTACCGCTGCACATTCTGCACAACGTCGCGCATGTTCGAGCCGTACAGGCAGCGCAGCGTAGACAATGTGATCGACGAGCTGCACATGTACAAGACGCAGTGGTTCCTCGTGGCTTTGGTCAGTCCGCAGTTCTACGGCATGATCGCAGTCTCAGACGCACCTTATGCTGAGGGCCTGAAAGCAGCCGGACTCGTTGGCGCGCCCATTATCCTGCTCTGTATCGCCATCACCTTCGGTGGAGACCTGAGCACGATCAACCCCGGCATTGCCGCTCCTGCCCGTTATATCTACACGATGGCTGAGGACCACAGCCTGCCGAAGTTC
>JAZAUJ010000126.1:0-3942 GCA_036342375.1 Anaerovoracaceae bacterium
CGGGACATACGCCGTCCCCGAGCTGTTTCCGGCACGCCGGCATCCTGAAGTTCGCTGTCGGTCCCCCGACGTCGTGGATATATCCCTTGAAATCGGGCAGCTTTGTCAGCAGCCCGGCCTCGCGCACGATAGAATCTACACTCCTGCTCCTCACCTGTCTTCCCTGATGGAACGTTATCGCGCAGAACGCGCATCCCCCGAAGCAGCCCCTGCTGCTCACGATGCTGAATCTCACTTCATCTGTCGCCGGGACGCCGCCCTGTTTCTCATACATCGGATGACAGGCACGCTCATACGGAAGCTCGTAGACATCGTCGAGTTCTTCCCGCTCAAGCGGCGGCTGCGGCGGGTTCTGCACAACGAAAAGATGCCTGTCATACTGCTCGCACAGCGTCACCGCATTGATACTGTCGTGATTTCTGTACTGCATCATGAACGACCGGCAGTACGCCTCCCTGTCGTTTTGGATCTCCCGGAACGAGGGCAGCATCAATGCGCCGCTGACCGGTTCTTCCGATCTCACGCATGTGCCTCTTATCCATGTGATATCTCTCGCCTCAATGCCGGAATCGAGAGCTTCCGCGATCTCTATGACGGCGCGCTCGCCCATGCCGTATATCAGGATATCGGCCCTGCTGTCGATGAGGACGGACCGGCGCACCGCGTCGTCCCAGTAGTCGTAATGCCCGAGTCTCCTAAGGCTCGCCTCGAGCCCTCCGATGATGACGGGGACGCCCGGGTACGCCTCGCGCGCCCTGTTGCAGTAGACCGTCACGGCCCTGTCGGGCCTCATGCCGGCCCTGCCGCCGGGCGAGTATCTGTCTTCTTTTCGCCTGCGCTTGAAGACAGAATAGTTGTTGACCATGGAATCGACGCTTCCGGAACTTATCAGGAACCCGAGCCTCGGCTTCCCGAACCTTCTGAAGTCGTCGGCCGACCTCCAGTCCGGCTGCGCGAGTATGCAGACATTGTAGCCGAACCTCTCGAGCAGCCTGCTGATTATCGCGGTACCGAAAGAAGGATGATCGACATACGCGTCCCCCGTGACCATCACGAAGTCGGGCTGCCGCCATCCTCTCTCTTTCATTTCCTTTTCAGTTACAGGCAGGAAACTCATTTTCTGAACTCCGACGGATCGAACTGCGCGAATTCAGCTTTTGTGGCCGGCACATCTATTTTGCCGGACATGATCTTATGCTCCCAGCGCTCGATCGCGTTCTCATCGCTGTCGGAAAATCCGTTTTCACCTTCGAAACTTACCATGTCGCCCTTAAGCCCGAATGTCTTTACGCCGCCGCTGAATCTTCCCTTTACGGCGTCGCGGATCTCTTCGTTAAGGGCGTCTTCGATATCTGTCTCAACTGCTCCCATCAATGCGCTGTTGTCGTCATCATCTTCGTCGTCCCCTTCGCCGCCGCGGCTGACAGTTATGACTTTCATGTCCTTGAGCTCCGCGTATCTGAGGACTCCGCTCTGGCCCGTATGTGTCGTCGTGAACACGATATCGCACCCGGCGGCTGAGAGTTTTTTAGCCGCGTTCATGCCGTCCGTATCAGTGCCGCCGGCGGTGACATATACCTGCGTTACTGTCGTCCCGGCTTTCCCGGTCTCGGCTCCCGCCGTAAAACCGTAATAATACGCGTCCTGGGCAGTGCTTTTGTCCATAATGAGACCGACTGTCCCTGTCGATGACTTATCGGCCGCCGCGACCCCCGCGAGGAACGCCGCGTCCTGGTTTGAGAAAATAAGGGAGGACACATTATCCGCCTTCACCTTTGTATCCAGCACGATATAATTTATGTCCTTATGCGACTTTGCGGCCGTTTCAACCGCTTTCGCTCCGTCCGCTCCGCTGGTTACCACGGCAGCGGGAAGATCGTCGGACGCAGCCTCCACATTCGCGGCGACATCAGTTCCTGTTTTTGATTCGAGACATCTCATGTCCGCGCCGTATTCACGCGCCGCATCGCTGCACGCTTCATATATATCGTCATTCTGACCGCCGTCGTTGAGGCCGCCCGCAGCGGTCACAAATATCACCTTCGGCGGATTTTCCACCTGCCTGTTTTCCTGGCTCGTACATGCCGTTACGGTAAGCGCCAATGCAGTAACGAGACATGCTGTCAGTATTTTTTTCATTTTGTTCTCCATTATCTCCGTCCTATCGATCCACATGATACAAGTCGGTCCGCATTGCTGAGAGAAGCGGCAGCTGCTCTCTTACCTCTTCAACGCGGTCCATGTCTATCTCAGCGAAGACTGTCTGTTCAGTCTCGTCGGCTTCAGCCGTCACGTCGCCCCACGGCGAGACCACGAGCGAATGCCCGTAATCGACATACGGCGCGCTCTCGTCCCTCGCGGGACTGCAGGCCGCGACATACACCTGATTGTCCAGCGCCCTCGCTTTCAAATTCGTATGCCAGTGCGCCGGGCCGGTCGTCATATTGAACGCCGCGGGGAAGAATATCATTTTTGCTCCCGCGAGCGCTGTCATGCGCGCGAGTTCAGGGAACCGCACATCGAAGCATATCTCGACGCCCATCGTGCCGTATTCCGTTTCAAATGTCGTCGCGTGATCCCCGGCGGTGAACACGTCCGACTCCCTGAACGACTGGCCGCCTTTCACATCGATGTCGAACATATGGACCTTGTCGTGGTTCGCGATGATGCTCCCGTCGCGTCCGAAGACGAAACATGAATTATACATGTCGCCGCCCCGGAGCAGCGGTATCGTGCCCCCGACGAGGTATATGCCGTTTTCAGCCGCCCATCCACTCATCGACGAGACGAGGCGGCCGTCCTCTGTCTCGGCATTCGGTCTGAAATATTCATTTCCGTAAAGGCACGGCCATATCTCGGGAAGACATACTATATCGGCCCCGGACTGCGCGGCCTGCCGCACCATGCTTCCGGCATGCGCGATATTTTCTTCTTTCGATCCCGTGCAGTGCATCTGACAGAGCGCCGCTTTGAATTTCATTTTTTCTCCCCCTTCAGGATATCAATAAAATTATCAGTTATCCTCGCAGTGATCCCCCAGATCGGATCCGGCCCTTCGTTATCGTATACGGGGACAGGTATCTCGCCGCGCCGCCATTTGTATCCGCCCTTCGCGTGCACTTTCTCATACGGGAAGTCATCGGGCGGGAACTGCAGCAGCTTCGTATAATACATCTCCGGAGGATTTTTCATCAGCCAGCTGACAGGCACCGTAAATGTCCTCGCGACTTCGTCCCTGCCTATATCCATGTTCGACGTATCGACCTTTCCGATATAGCAGTACATCGTGAATGACGCGGGCGCGTACAGCGTATCGGCCTTCGCGAAAACTTCGATATCGTCCGCGGTGACCCCGAGTTCCTCTGTCGTCTCCCTGACAGCCGCCTGAAGCGGCGTTTCGCCTTCCTCTATCATGCCGCCCGGGAAGCAGACCTCTCCGGGCTGAGTGTCAAGATCCGGCGATCTCACTTCATACAGCAGGCACAGCTCTCCTCCGTCCTCGACGAGTGGTATGAGCACTGAGAAAAAGCCGTACGGCCCGACAGCGCCCGGGCGCCTTCGCTGGAACTTTTCTCTGATACTGTCAAATGTCAATTCCATATAATTCCCTGTTCTTTTCTGTTTATAGAACAGGGCGCCGCTGCGGCGCCCCGTTTCAGTCTCTGTCGTTTATCGTTCAGTTCAGGATCTCGCAGTCCGTGAAATCCACGCCGATCATTTCTTCTTTCTCAGCGGACAGACTTACGATGAAATCGATCTCGAACATCGCCGACATCTTCTTGAGGCGTTCAATGAACTGCGGAAGGTTGCCGAGCGAGATATCCGCGTGCTTCATGAGACCGTCGATGAATATCGTATCTATGTCGTGGTCCGAACTGATAATGCCATAAAGGAAACCGATATACTCGTCACTGTTCGTGATGTGCGGGAAATCGTCCATGC
>JAZAUJ010000127.1:0-3909 GCA_036342375.1 Anaerovoracaceae bacterium
CAGCACTTCCGTGAGCTTTTCCATGCCCTTCCGGGTCATTTCACCGTCCTTGTTTATGTATCCCGCGAGCCCGACCATGTATTTTTTGTTCATGATCCTCTCCATCCTGCGGTCCTGTACCCTGTACACAACAAGACGGATCGTATTGGATCCGATATCGATCACTCCGTACAATCCTGTTTCTCCCCTTTCGATATATGTTGTCAGAAATATTCTATCCGCGGCCGCGCCCTGCATATATCACAGAAATGTATTGATTTTGTCAAATCTGTGTAAAACGGCCCGATGCCTGAAAATTCAAAAGAATTGCACATTTGTCCGGCATTGCTGTATAATGATGCCAGACAGTAAAGTTAAGGTTTCAGATATCGCAGCGACATAAAAGGAGGCCCGTTATGAAAAAGAATCTTGACTGGGAAAATCTCGGTTTCAGTTATATGCCCGCGGACTACAGATACAATGCGGTCTGGAAAGACGGAGAGTGGAGCGAAGGAGAACTGATCACGGATCCCGACGTCCATATAAATGAATGTGCCGGCGTGCTCCAGTACGCGCAGGGCGCGTTCGAGGGGCTGAAGGCGTACGAAACGAAGGACGGGAGGGTCGTCACGTTCCGGCCTGAACTCAACGCAGAGCGTATGATAGGATCTGCGGAACGGCTGGAGATCCCGCCCGTCCCGAAAGACATGTTCATCGACGCCGTCGACAGGACGGTCGCGGCGAACAGAGATCTTGTCCCGCCGTTCGGTTCGGGAGCGACGCTCTACGTGCGTCCGTATGTATTCGGCAGCGGGCCCGTCATCAATGTCGCGTCCGCGCCGGAATTCACATTCCGCGTCATAGTAATGCCGGTCGGACCGTACTTCAGGGGTGGCGGCGGCATGGCAAAACCTGTCACGGTAAGGATCTCCGACTTCGACAGGGCGGCTCCCGAAGGGACGGGAGGATTCAAAGTCGGCCTCAACTACGCGATGTCCCTTCACGCCGCCGCGGCCGCTCACGAAGAGGGCTTCGCCGAAACGATATATCTCGACCCGAAAACACATACGAAAATAGAAGAGGCGGGCGGGATGAACGTCATATTCATCGACAAAAAAGGCGCGCTGGTAACGCCTAAGTCGGACTCGATACTGCCGTCCGTGACGCGCAGATCTATCGTTGCCATAGCGAAAGATATGCTCGGTATGGATGTTGAAGAGCGCGAAGTCACGCTGGAGGAAGTGCCCGGATTTGAAGAATGCGGATTATGCGGGACCGCGGCAGTCATCTGCCCTGTCGGCAGGATAAACGACCACGGCAGGGAAATAGTCTTCCCGTGCGGCGATGAAAAAGCGGGCCCCGTGCTCCGGAAACTCTATGAGACTCTTACAGGCATCCAGATGGGTACCGTAGAAGGCCCGGAAGGATGGCTGCACGAGATAAAAATCTAAGGCCCCATTGAGGGGATGTTCATCAGAAAGCAGGTGGAACGTATGAGTAACATGAAGTTATGGAAAATGCTCGACGAAATGAAGGGACCGGGATACAGATGGGTCGATCTCACCCATGAACTCAGCCCCGATACGCCGCACTGGTTCGGATTCGCGCCTCTCCGCGGCGACATCCTTTTCGATTATCTCGAAGGGACCCCGGAAGACAAACTGGCGCCCATGCGCTGCCACCAGTGGAGCGTGGCGAGCCAGTACGGGACGCACGCCGACGTGCCGGTGCATTTCCACGAGCACGGACGCGCCATGAATGAGATCACTCTGAAAGAACTCATGTATCCGCTCATCGTGGTGGACAGATCGAAGCAATGCGCGGAAAACCCGGACTTTATGCTCACGACGGAAGATCTTAAAGACTGGGAAAAAGAGTACGGCCGGATACCGGAAGGCTCGTTCGTCGCGTTCCGCTCCGACTGGTACAAAAAAACCGACCTCGAAAACAAAGACGCGGACGGGCAGCCGCACGCCCCCGGCTGGGATGTAGAAGCTATCAGGTGGCTCGTGGAAGAACGGAACATCGGGGCGATAGGCCACGAGACCGCGGACACCGACCCGTCGACAGTCACGACGCGCGAAGACGCGTACCCGTATCCAGGCGAGCAGTATATCCTCGAGACAGACAGGATCCAGCTGGAAGTTATGAGCAGTCTGGACAAAGTGCCGCCCGTAGGCTCGATCATCGTAATAGGATTCCCGAAGCTGAGGGACGGGACCGGATTCCCGACCAGGGCATACGCCATTTGTCCTGATGACTGAAAATGACCCGGAGAAGGGGCTGCCGCGCGGCCCGAGAGCGTCACGCTGTCGAGATGCTGCTCCATCTGCGTGTCATCCGATTTCCGGGCGTATTCCGCCGCCGCCCCTGAAGCCCGGCCGTTCCCCGCATTGCGGGCCGCGCGGGCTCACGCCCTGCCGGCCTGTTGCCGCCTGATAAAAACGGCATAAGCTGTCAGCATTGCTGCAGCCGTTACAGCCCATGACACGCCGAACGTGAGCAGCAGCGCGTTGAACGTGTGGTATTTCGGGAATATGAAGAACACCCAGAATATCCTCACGCCGCAGATGCCGAACACCGCGATCAGCGCGGGGCCGAGCGATCTTCCGTACCCGCGCAGTACGCCTGAAACGACCTCCATGACGGCGTCGAGCACGCCCGGTATCAGAAGGTACATGAGGCGCGTATATCCGTATGAGATCACGACAGGGTCCGTATTGAACACGGCCAGCAGCTGATGCCCGAACAGCAGAAGGATGATATCGGCGCAGGCCGTGACGGCGAGGTCCTGGATCATGCCGACCCGCATGATGTCGCGGCAGCGCTTTTCATTTCCCGCGCCGTGATTCTGGCCTATATATGTGACGCATGTCTGGCCGAAACAGTTCATGATAAAGTACGCCACGATCTCTATATTGAACGCGGCCGATGACGCCGCCATAATATCGGCGCCGAGACTGTTTATCGCTGTCTGTATAATAATATTCGAGATCGCGAAAACTGTGCCCTGAAGTCCGGCGGGCAGCCCTATCCTGAGCGTACCTGAAGCCGCAGTTTTCTGTATGCCCTTTTTCAGTTCCTCGCGAAGCCTGAAATCCGGGTCTTTCAGGAGCTTTATGAACATGATAGACGAACTTATCGCGTTCGAGATCACGGTCGCCCACGCGACGCCGTCGACGGTCATCCCGATCACGACGACGAAAAACACATTGAGGCCTACATTGATGACGCCCGCTATCGTGAGGCTCATGAGCGGCGTCCTCGTGTCGCCGACGGCCCTGAAAATAGCGGATTCAAAGTTATACAGCAGGATCACCGGCATCCCGATAAGATAGACGCGCAGGTAGAGCACGGCCATATCCATGACCTCGGCCGGGACGCCCATCGCGGACAGGATCCAGTCCGCGAGCAGTTCGCCGATAACGAGCATAAGCAGGCCGAACAGCAGCGCCATTATTATCGACGATCCTGCTGCCCTGCCCGCTTCTTCTTTCCTTCCGGCCCCGATCAGATGCGCGATCACTACGTTCGCGCCGACCGATATCCCGAAAAACAGCGAAACCATTATGCTGACTACCGAATTGTTCGCGCCGACCGCGGCCATCGCGTTCGTTCCGACGAACCTGCCGACGACCGCGAGGTCAGCCGCATTGAACAGCTGCTGCAGTATCTGCGTTAGCGCGATCGGCACCGCGAAAAGCATCATCTGTTTCCCGAGAGGGCCCTCGAGCATATTCGTTTTTACTTCATGCTGTCTATCCAATCCTTCACTTCATCCTCTGACGCTCCGCCGCTGAAGCGCATGCCGTCCTTCCATGTGCCTGTCCCGGCGGCCTTCTCAAGGTCGGACGCGCTGCTGCCGACGCCCGAGGAAGCCGACGTGCAGAACGGTATCACGGTCTTGCCGCTGAAATCATTCGCCTTCAC
>JAZAUJ010000128.1:0-3887 GCA_036342375.1 Anaerovoracaceae bacterium
AACATGGACGTCAGCCATAAGGAATATCTTGAAGTCCTGAGGGCCGTGCGCGCTGTCCCGGGCGTGAAGAAAGTATTCATACGTTCCGGCATAAGATTCGATTATGTAATGGCGGACAGCGACAGGACATTTTTAGAGGAGCTCTGCCGCTTCCACGTGAGCGGCACGCTCAAGGTCGCGCCGGAGCATGTCGTGCCGGAAGTGCTTTCATATATGCGCAAGCCGGACATCAGGGTTTTCGAGGAATTCTGCAGGGAGTATTTTGCGATAAACCGCAGGATAGGGAAGGAGCAGTACCTGATCCCGTATCTCATATCATCGCATCCGGGCTGCACGCTCGATGACGCGGTGGACCTGGCCCTTTACCTGAAAAAGACAGGATTCGTCCCGGATCAGGTGCAGGATTTCTATCCGACGCCGGGCACGCTCGCGACATGCATGTATTACACGGAGATGGATCCTATGACTATGGAACCTGTTTATGTCGCGAAGACGATGAAAGAGAAAAAATACCAGCGCGCGCTGATGCATTTCAACAAGCCGTATAACAGAAAGACAGTGGAAGAGGCGCTCAGGGCCGCGGGAAGGGAAGACCTGAAAGATGTGCTGCTAAGCGGATCTTCCGGGCATCATCGCGCGGGCCGCGGAAAACCGCGGAGACGCCGGCGATGACGGCGCATTGATGAAAAAAGCGTTTCGCCCCTGAAGATATATCGATGTTTCCGGCTGCAATGCCGGGGAGGAGAAAGATTATGAGGAAGAAAGAACTGACAAAGAAGGAAAAAGCAAAGAAGATCGCGGTAGACATGATATTCTGCGTCGGCTCGTGCATCCTCGGCGCGATAGGCGTACAGTGGATCCTTATCCCGAGCGGCCTTACGAGCGGCGGCTCGACCGGTATCGTCCGGCTCGTCATGGCGCTTACCGGCCTTGACTTCTCGCTCCTGTATTACATGCTCGCCGGCATCATAGTGATATTCATATGGGTCGGTCTCGGGTTCGCTCAGGTGAGAAAAACACTCGTCCTGTTCGTGATGTTCCCGGCATTCACGTGGATACTGAGCCACTTCGACGTTACGCTGCTCGACGGCAGCGACAAGCTCCTGAGCGCGATATTCTTCGGGATTTTTATCGGCGTCAGCAATGCGCTGGCTTTTCAGCGCGGGTATGTCTACGCCGGGACTGACGGCATCGCGAAGGTGATCCGGAAAAGGTGGCTCCCGGAATATTCTCAGAGCAAGATCATGACCGTAATAAACGTAGTGATAATCGCCTGCTCCGTATTCATTTACGGCACTGATATCGCCCTGTACGCCATCATAGCCGAGCTCGTCGGAAACGAGACGGTGAACATGGTCCTGTACGGATTCTCGGCGAAGATCGTCCAGCTCGAGATCATCAGCAACAGGCCGGCCGAGATAGAGCGCTTCATTATAGAGGACATGGGCCGCGGCGTTTCAATGACAAAAGTTATGGGCGGTTATACGCATGAAGTGCGGACAGAATTCAGGCTGCTCTGCTCGCCGCGCGAGAGCATCGAAATGAGGAACAAGATCGCGGAAGTCGATCCCGACGCATTCGTGACGCTGATCAGAGTGGACGGCGTCTGGGGCGCGGGCAAGGGATTCTCCGATATAACGGAGAACGACTGAGCGGGGGCCTGCGGCTTCCAGCCTGCTTATGATCAATAAACCTGACAATGGACTGAACCGGATCCGTTCGCGGACCCGGTTTTTTCGCCCGATCGCATATTTGGATCTGGGCCAACGACGATTCCAACGCTTTCAGGCGGTTAGTTTTATCTAACTCGCCCGGCCGGGCGGATTTTCACGATCGAGGGCCCATAATCGTTGAAATTATTGTTGGCCCAAACGGCTGTATCAAAATGAGCCAAAAAAATCCGGGCCCCGGCAGCAAAACCATTCACGAACCGCATACAGGAGCCTGAACTCCCGGCCATCACCCCGCCTCGGATCATCAATAAACTGCAGAACACAAAATGGATGCCCCTGTGACAGGGAAGCATCCATTTTCATACTTTCAGGCAGGTCATGCGTCCTTTTTCCATGGCGCATGCCGGTTCCGTTCACCGCAGATTTTACAGTTCAGATCTATTCAGTGGCGGCCGCGCTGAGCCGGACGCGGGTCCCGCTGCCGCTGCCGGGCCGCCGGAGAAACAAAACGCCGGCGCTTATTTATCAGCCAGATATTCGTTCGTATATTCTCCGTCCATCCTGTCCGCGATGACGCCGTTTTCGCACATGAAGTCCGCGAATTTCGCCCAGTGCATGTGATTTATCTTTCCCCATTCGCCTTTATCGTTCACGAGGATCTCCGACATATGAACGAGGCCGTTCGACACGACGGGCCTTCCGCCGGCCTTCGGGATATATTTTTCCACATAGTCAGCGGACTGGCGCGGGTGCTTCGCGATATATTTATATGCCTTTCCGCACGCCGCGAGGAATGCCCTCAGCACGTCAGGGCGCTCTTCCATGAGCTTTCCGTCCGCAGCAATGCACGGAGCCGCGAAATCGAATATATGCGCGACATCTTCCATATTGAAATAGTTGTATTCGATACCGGCTTCATCGAGCACCGGGAGTTCCCATGCTCCGTATACCCAGACAGCGTCGACATCTTTTCCGAGATGCTCTGTGATATCATCGACATCTACGCGGCACACGTCCACTTTATCATAATCGCCGCGTCCCGCCTGCAGGCAGAAACGCATGACCGCGTCGAACCATGGGACATTCAGGCTCGCGAGTCTCTTGCCTTCAAGATACTTCGGACCTTCGATACCGGCCGACTTCAGCGAAACGATGCCGCTGTCGCATGCCTGGAATATCCTGGCCACCGCCGTGATGTCGCGGCCGTTGTTTTTCATAGTCAGGATAGTCGGCTCAGAAGCTATAAGGATGTCCGCATCGTCCGAATCGAGGAACTTATTCACATCGCCCTCGATCTCGACATCGAGTCCGGCTTCTTCGAAGTATCCTCTGTCCTGCGCGAAGAACAGCCCCGCGTGGTTATTGTTCGGGTACCAGTCGAGTACAACTTTTATCTTTTCCATTTCGATCTCCTTCTTTCAAATGATGCGCGCGGGATGTCCCGCGCTACTCTAAATTTTATATCGCTGCGCCGGAAATGTAAACCTACAAATCGGCACATTTGTAACATCACGGCAGCAGGCGGCGGGAGCGGCCGCGCGAAAAACATCCCGGCCGCCCGCGCGTTATGATATAATATCACTTGCTTTGAAAACAGGAGAAATGTGAAATGATAAAATCGAAAGAACTGATGCGTGAAGTCCTGGAGCACGCTTACCATCCGGACTCTGATGTCATGAAAGACACGCTCAACGGAAAACTGGAGGGATATGTCGTAGACTGCTCACTTGAGGACATGAGTTCCGTGATAGAATACCCGACGCTCGAATGGGAACTTAACCAGGCGGGACAGGTGCAGGGCGGTATCCTGTGCTGCATGTTCGACGTCGCCGCGGGCTCGCTCACAGGGACCGTGAACGAGCTTTATTTCAACCCGACGGTCAGTCTCAACGTGAGGTTCATACGGCCGGCCGTCCACGAGGACACCGTCGTGATCAGGACGAAAATCGACAACAACGGGAAGACGCTCGTCCACATGAGCGCCGGAGCATACAGCAAAAAGACGGGAAAGATCCTGGCGACATGCCAGAGCACATTTTTCAACGCGGACAACACTGACATTACAAAGAAGGCGGAGCGATGAGATTTTTTGTGACAAGCGATACGCACGGAGACCCGGAAACCGCAGCGCGGGAATGCGCCCGGTGCGAAGGCATTGATATGATAATCCATCTCGGCGATTATAAGCGCGACGCGGCGGAGCTCTCATCAATG
>JAZAUJ010000129.1:0-3879 GCA_036342375.1 Anaerovoracaceae bacterium
AGTTATCATTTCCATAGGCACATCGTCCTGCCTTATGCGGAAGCCGTTCTGCTCAGCCATCGTCCTTACCGCAGGGACCGGCACTGTCATAAGGCCGTGCGCCGCCATGACTGTTCCCTTCCCGTCCACGATGTCTGTCGCGACCGCCTCCATGTTCACGCCCGGCTCGAGCCCCAGATCCTGCAGAGCGAGCGCGAAACTGACGACCTGCGATATGGCGCGGTCGCGGCCTACTTCATGGAACTCAACCATTATCCGCTTCGAATGGTGCACCTCCGCTTCGGCCGCTGCGATTTTCGTATAGATCGCGACAGCCGTTTTCTTGACCTCCTCATCTATCGCGGCATGGCCGATGATATTTTTTACATCATAGAACGTCCTGTGTCTGAGATTATGTTTATGGACGTATACGTTCCCGTTTTCATCTATATGCTCATGCTGCGACTCGTGTTCGCGGCTCGCGTCGCTCCCGGGATACGATTCGAGTCTCAGCGCTCTCACCCCGTCAGCGATATACTGCTCATCCGCGCCGAGCCCTATAAGGGCGTCCACGAGCATGTCGCTCGCCGCGCCGCTCCTCGCGTCTATAAATAACTGTCTCATATCGTGATTGCTTTTCCTTCCCTTATTTATGATTTATCTTCGACGCGATGCATCCCGCGCCGTATCCGTTGTCGATATTTACCACAGCGACACCGTTCGCGCAGCTGTTCAGCATTGACAGCAATGCGGAGAGCCCTTCCAGGTTCGCGCCGTAGCCCACGCTCGTCGGCACGGCGATGACCGGACTTTTCACGAGACCGCCTACGACACTCGCAAGAGCGCCTTCCATGCCCGCCACGACAATAACGACGGACGCGCCCTGTATTATATCGAGCTTCGAAAACAGCCTGTGTATGCCCGCTACGCCGACGTCGAACACGCGCCGCGTCTCGTTCCCGAGTATCTCGCATGTGAGCGCCGCCTCTTCAGCGACCGGGATATCGGCCGTGCCCGCTGTCACGACCGCGATATAGCCGTCAGTGTCGGGCTTTACGTTCGCGTTTATCAGTATGATCCTCGCGTCTTCATTGTATTCCGCTTCCGGGATCAGTTCCTTCACAGCTTCGTAATTTTCGCGCGTCGCCCGCGTAGCCATGATGTTTTCCGACGTTTCAGCGAGCTTCTTTGCGATCTCTGCGATCTGCCTGTTCGTCTTCCCGGGGCAGTATATAGTTTCAGGCGCTCCGGTCCTGCGTTTCCTGTCAGTATCGAGCTCGGCGTACGGCATTGATATGGTGCCGCCCGCGAGCCCCGCGATTTTCGCGGCCGCGTCGCCCGTATCGATGCTCCCGTCTCTCACGCCCTCCAGGATTTTTTCTATCTTTTCTCTGTTATCCATGTTCCCTCCGGCTAAAGATAATCTTTCAGGAATGTCCGTCTGTGTATCGGGCAGAGCCCGAGTTTTTCTATACCTTCATAATGTTCACGCGTACCGTACCCTTTATTCTTCTCGAATGCGTATCCCGGGTACTGCTCCGCGTATTTTATCATCATATCGTCGCGCGTGACTTTAGCGAATATCGAGGCCGCGGCGACAGACGCGCTCGTCTGATCCCCCTTTACGACAGCCGTCTGCGGTATGCTGAGATCTCTTATCGTCACGGCATCGATGAGCACGCGCCCGAACCCTCTGCCCGTTCGCTCCTCAAGCATCTGCGAAGCGTGATGTATCGCGGCGGCCATGGCCCCGCGCGTCGCCTCCAGGATGTTTATCTCGTCTATCACCTTTTCCGACGCCATGCCGAGCCCGTACGCTGTCGCCTTTTCTTTTATTAGCGGAGCGATCTCGTTCCTCTTCTTTTCGCTCAGCTTCTTCGAATCGTACACTTCTATTATATCGAAATCCCGCGGCAGGACAACGCATGCCGCGACTACGGGCCCCGCGAGAGGGCCCCTTCCGACCTCGTCGACTCCGCCGATATACGGCGCGGCTTCAGTTATGAATTTACTGTCGAACTCCATCAGGCGCGAGAGCCGCTCCCGCATCATCTGTTCCCGCTCAGCCTTCTTCATTCGCCGCCCGCTTTCTCGAGCGTGATCCTTCCGATCATGCCCTTCCTGAATTCGTCAAGTACTGTCCGCGCCGTCCGCTCGTAATCGCACACGCCGCCGGACATTATGAAACCTCTTTTTTCGGCAATGCTTTCCATCACTGCCAGGGCGTCTCCGCTCACGTCGTCAAGCTTATACCTCCCGGCCAGCATATCGGGATATTCTGCGGTGAGCACTTTGAGCAGCTCGAACGCGAGATCGCCGATATCCATGATCTCGTCTTTTATTGCGCCGCAGAACGCGAGATGAAGTCCGACTTCCTGATCTTCAAACTTCGGCCACAGTATCCCGGGGGTATCGAGTATCTGCATGCCGTTTTTCATCGTAAGCCACTGCTTGCCCTTCGTGACGCCGGGTCTGTTCCCGACCTGCGCGCTTTTCCTCCCTGTGAGCCTGTTTATGAACGATGACTTGCCGACATTCGGCACGCCGACCGTCATAAATCTGAGAGGTTTCGCGCCGCCCTTCTCTTCGCGCTTTGCGCTCTCGATCTTCTGCAGTTCCTTTAATACGCCTCGTACGCCGCCTCCGGAAACGCAGTTCGTCGGTACCGCGGGTGTCCCCTGCCCGGAAAGCAGAGCGGCCCACGCCTGATTTTCGCTTTCATCGGAAATGTCGCTCTTATTCAGCGCGATGATCCTCGGTTTTCCCGCCGTGATCTCATCGATGACAGGATTTCGGCTGGAACGCGGTATCCTCGCGTCTATAACTTCAACGACCGCGTCGACAGTCTTGAGATATTCTGTTATGAGTTCCCTGGTCTTTTTCATATGACCGGGGTACCAGTTGATATTTTCTATCATATGTCTCTCCCGCCATGACAGTATACCATAAAAAAAGCGGAGACCATACAGTCTCCGCTGTTATGCCGTGATATTCCCGGCATTTCGTCTTCAGCCTCCGCTTATTCTTCAGAAGCTTCTTCCTGAGTCTCTTCGGCAGGCGCTTCTTCAGCAGCTTCTTCCGCCGGAGCCTCTTCCGCCGGGGCTTCTTCAGCAGCAGGCGCTTCCGCAGCCTCCG
Organism: Anaerovoracaceae bacterium; assembly: GCA_036342375.1. Classification (GTDB taxonomy): domain Bacteria; phylum Bacillota; class Clostridia; order Peptostreptococcales; family Anaerovoracaceae; genus JALCRY01. Next base: position 3,115 of record JAZAUJ010000129.1, read on the forward strand.
CAGCTTCATCCGCGGGTTCTTCAGCCGGGGCATTTTCTCCCGCGGCATCCGCTTCTACCTTCGCGGCAGATTCCGCTTCAGCCTGAGCCTGCAGGGCCGCCTTTTCTTCGGCTTCCTGTTTCGCGGCTTCTTCAGCCGCCTTTTCCGCTGCGATCTGCTCTTCTGTAAGGACCTTAGCCTTTATCTTAGCAGATTTTCCCGTTTTCTCGCGCATGTAGTTGAGCTTCGCCCTTCTGACATCGCCCTTCCTCACGAGTTCGATCTTGTCGAGTCTCGGTGAATGCACCGGGAATGTCTTCTCAACTCCTATGCCTGATGCGATTCTTCTGACCGTGAATGTCTCGCTGACTCCGCCATTCTGTCTCTTCAGTACGAATCCTTCGAAGACCTGGATCCTTTCCCTGGACCCTTCTTTGATCTTTATATGGACTCTGACCGTATCGCCGACGCCGAAATCAGGGATGTCATCTCTCTTGTATTCGTCAGTGACCGCGCTAAGAATATCCATCGGTATTCCTCCTTCCTTCCAAGACGTTCATGGCATTCCGTTCGGTTGATGCCCAGAGGACCGCCCGTAGTAACTTGTGAATTATACCACATGCCTTCCGTCAATGCAAGGCGCCTTCGTTAATATTCCAATAGTTTTTCCGAAAGAAAAATCGGGCCCCGAAAGGCCCGACGGATATTCGCTTAATTTACTCCCGGCAGGCGGATGATCGCAGCGACTCTGCGCGATCCCTGATATACCGGACTCTTTATAACTCC
>JAZAUJ010000130.1:0-3868 GCA_036342375.1 Anaerovoracaceae bacterium
AGGCGTCTGTCCGAGAAGCGCATATTCCCGGCCATAAATCTCAACCTTTCGGGTACGCGGCGTGAAGATCTGCTGATGACGCAGGAAGAGATGGAGGCCGTGTGGTACATGCGCCGGGCGCTTGCGAACGGAGATCCGGCGGAGGTAACGGAACTCATTATTGACAACCTGTCACAGACGAGAAACAATGCGGAGTTTGTCCGTGTGATCCAGAAGATCAGGCTGGACGTGCCGCAGAGAAGATATTAAAGGAAACGACGAATGGCATTATTAGTAAAAGACCTGATAAGAATGGCGCTGACGCAGCTCACGTCGGCCGGCGTGCCGGACGCGAAGCACGACGCCGAAGCGATATACTGCAACCTGATGCATGTGAAGCCGGACCGGTTCTTCATGGAATGGTCGGAGCCTGCGGATGACAGGACGACGGAGCAGTATCTCGCGCTCATCGACCGCCGCAGACGCCGGGAGCCGCTCCAGTACATTACGGGCGAGCAGGGGTTCCTCGATTTCACTCTGCACGCGGCGCCCGGAGTACTGATCCCGCGCCTTGACACTGAGCCGGTCGCGCTCGAAGCGGCGGAAATGCTGAAGGAGATGAAGAAGCCCTCGGCGCTGGATCTGTGCTGCGGGAGCGGCGCTATAGCTGTCGCCGCATCAAAGCTCGGCGGCGCTGAGGTGACGGCGTGCGATATAAGTGAGGAAGCCGTAAAGCTGACGCGCGAAAACGCTCAGTTATGCGGCGCAAATGTCAGTGTGATCCGGGGCGACATGTTCGCCCCTGTAAAAAGGAAAAAGTTCGATATGATCATTTCGAACCCGCCGTATATCCGGAGCGGGGATATCGACGGGCTTATGCCTGAGGTCCGCGATTACGAGCCGCGCGATGCGCTCGACGGCGGTGAAGACGGACTGGATTTCTACAGGCTGATCCTCGAACAGGCGCCGGCGCATATAAAGGACGACGGCTGGCTCATTCTTGAAATAGGCGACGATCAGGCCGCCGATGTATGCGCTCTGATAGAAGAGACGTGCAAGTTCGACCCGCCGGAAGTAAAGCAGGACCTGGCCGGACACGACAGGATCGTCAAGGCTCAGCTGCCGGGGAAGGCCGTGCGCAGACAGCGCGCGAAAGACGCGGCCGCTGCGGAAAAGAAACGGGCGAAGGAAGAAGCCGCGGCAGAGAAGCAGCGGAAGAAGGACGAAGCCGAGGCAGAGAAAAAGCGGAAGAAAGAAGAAGCTGAAGAGGCGAAGCGGCGCGCGAAGGAAGAAGCTATAGAAGAAAAGAAGCGTAAGAAAGAAGAAAAAAAGGCGAAGAAATCATAGAATGAAACGCCGTCCCGCGAGATGCGGGGCGGCCTTCACTTCCACGGGGATAAATTCGCTGGCGGATCTGATAAAAAAATCTTCCTCGAGTGTCGAGTTTTCTTTTTTATATAGTAATACAGGCCATAGCCCTGCTTTGTCAGCGCTTCGGCAGCGAAGTCCTCATAAAGCGCCCCTTTATATACTCCGAGATTTCGGTTTCCGCGAAGGAGGCGCTCCTGCTGTGAATGCAGCGGCTGAAACAGGACGGGATCCCGCAAAACTGCTTGCATCACACCGTTTCATATGATATAGTATTAACGCTGTCATATCGGAGGCAGCATTTTATAACGGAAAAGCTTGGGTACACCTGAGCATAGAAAGAAGGTAAGAAGCATGAAGGAAGGAATCCATCCAGAATACGTGGACTGTAAAGTAACTTGCGCATGCGGTAATACATTTATGACAAAATCGACGAAGCCTGAGATCAGGACAGATGTTTGTTCAGCGTGTCACCCGTTCTTTACAGGTCAGCAGAAGTTCATCAATCGCGGTGGACGAGTTGAGAAGTTCAAGAACAAGTATAATCTCGACTAGAGGAATGAACCGGACCTGTGGTCCGGTTTTCTTTCGTGTCGGGAGGAATGAAGACGCCGGCGGCAGCCTCCCGGGAACACCGGAACGGGCGGCGCGCAGGGCGTTTTTTAATTGAGGCTGCGGGCCTTGTGTGATAAAATAATTAATCGGAAACAATTATCAGGAAAGAAGGAAAAACCATGTTCGAGAAACTGGATTTTATGTCTGATAAATACAAAGAACTGGCGCAGCGCTGTTCGGATCCCGCTGTCATCGCGAATCAGACTGAATGGCAGAAAGCTGCGAAAGAGATGGGCGAGATGGAGCCCGTTGTAAAGAAATACGATGAATATAAAAAAGTGATGACGGGCATTGATGACGCGAAGGAGCTCATCGAGGAAGCCGGCGACGATGAGGAAATGAAAGAACTCGCGAAAAGCGAACTTTCCGAGCTTGAAGAAAAAGCGGGCGTGATAGAGGGCGAGCTCAGAGTACTGATGCTGCCGAAAGACCCGAACGATGACAGGAATGTTATCCTGGAGATCAGGGCCGGCACGGGCGGTGAAGAGGCCGCGCTGTTCGGGGCGGATCTTCTGAGGATGTATCAGATGTACGCTGAGAACAGAGGCTGGAAGACGGAACTCATTGAAATGAACGATACCGGGCTCGGCGGCGTGAAGGAAGCGGTCATGCTCGTAAAGGGAAAGGGCGCGTATTCAAGGCTGAAGTTCGAGAGCGGCGCGCACAGGGTGCAGCGCGTTGCGGAGACTGAATCGTCCGGCAGGATACATACGTCGGCCGCTACGGTGGCGGTGCTGCCGGAGGTCGATGACGTTGAGGTAGACCTGGATCCGAACGATGTCAGGGTGGACGTTTACAGGGCGTCCGGAAACGGCGGCCAGTGCGTAAACACGACGGATTCGGCTGTCAGGCTCACGCATATCCCGACGGGCCTTGTCGTCACGTGCCAGGATGAAAAGTCGCAGATAAAGAACAAGGCGAAGGCGTTCAAGGTGCTGAAGTCGAGGCTGTACGATCTCAAGATGCGAGAGCAGGAGGAAAAACTGTCGGCGGAAAGAAAGAGCCAGGTAGGAAGCGGCGACAGATCGGAGCGCATCAGGACATATAACTTCCCGCAGGGCCGCGTGAGCGATCACAGGACGGGACAGACAGTCTACAAGCTTGAACAGTTCATGAACGGCGACATGGATGAGATCATAGACGGTCTTATCACGAACGACCAGGCCGAGAAGATGAAGGATTTTTAGAGGTACGAAATGAAAACGACTGTTTACGAACCTACGGAAGAGAATATCAGAAAATGCGCTGAGATCATTAAGCGCGGAGGCATTGTGGCATTCCCCACGGAGACGGTTTACGGTCTCGGAGCGGACGCGTTCAATGAGAAGGCGGCGAAGAGCGTATATAAGGCGAAGGGCCGTCCGAGCGACAATCCCCTGATCGTCCACATCGCGCGCGCGAGCGACATGGGGCAGCTGACGCCGAGGCTGAGCGAAGATATCGTGAAACTCGCTGACAACTTCTGGCCGGGGCCGCTTACCCTGGTGGTGAAGAAAAAAGATAATATATCGAAGACGGTGAGCGGCGGGCTCGATACGGTGGCGATCAGGCTGCCGGACAGCGAGCCGACGAGGCGGCTCATAAACTGGGCCGGCACTCCTCTCGTGGGGCCTTCTGCGAACACTTCGGGGAAACCGAGCCCGACGAACGCGCAGCACGTGCTCGATGATCTTGACGGAAAAATCGACGCGATCCTTGACGGAGGGACATGCAGAGTGGGCATCGAATCGACGGTGCTGGACATGACATCCGAAAAGCCGACGATACTGAGGCCGGGCGTCATCACGAAGGAAAACCTCGAAGCCGCGCTCGGGAAAGAAGTGCTGCTCGATCCCTCGCTGAATGAAAGAAAGCCCGCGGGCGACGACTTCAGGCCGAAGGCGCCGGGCATGAAATACAAACACTA
>JAZAUJ010000131.1:0-3867 GCA_036342375.1 Anaerovoracaceae bacterium
GAAAAAGCCGCGAAGAAAGTCGAAAAGCAGGTCGAAAAAGTCGTCGAACAGGGCGGCAGGATAGTGCTCGGCGGCAAGAGGAACGGCGCGTTCTATGACCCGACTGTGATCGTCGACGTGCCCGCGACAGCGGACGTCGCGAAGGACGAAGAGATATTCGGACCTGTAGTGCCTGTTATAGGATTCGACACGGATGAAGAGGCTATAGAGATAGCTAACAACTCCGTGTTCGGACTTTCAAGCTGCGTATTCACAGCCGACCAGAAGCGCGCGTTCAAATTCTCAAAGGCAATGGAAGCCGGCGCCTGCGTTATAAACGGCGCGAGCTTCTTCAGAGCATTCGAGGAGCCGTTCGGAGGCTGGAAGCACAGCGGCATCGGGACTGAAGGCGTCATGTCGACATTCGACGAAATGACGAGAGTCAAGAACGTTATTCTGAAAAACATCTATTAAACTGCGTAGGAGAGGGTTTTAGGAGATGGGAACGCCGCCCGGCCGTAATGGCCCGGCGGCGTTTCCGCATTGAATGTTCCGTTTACTCGGCGTAGCCCATCTCGCGCGAGATGGCCATGCCTGTATTCTTTACATAATTTATGACCTCATCGAATTTGTTTTCCGGAAGCTGGACATTCGACCCGCTCGCGCTTACCGCGGCGATGATGTCGCCTCTGTAATCGTATATCGGTGCGGCGATGCACCGGTGGTTTATCTCTGACTCTTCGTCGTCTATCGCCCACCCCTGCTTTCTCACCTGCACGAGCTCGCGCTCTAGCTCATCAATGCCGGAGATCGTGTTCTCCGTAAATTTGATGAAGCTGCATCTGGCCATGTGATGTCTGAGTTCTGAACCGGAATACGCCGAAAGCAGGATCTTCCCGAGCGATGAGCAGTACGCGTGCACATGGACGCCTATCTGAGAATAGATCCGCACAGAAGATATGACGTCGATCTTTTCGATATACACGACCTGGTCTCCGTCCAGAACGCCGAGATGCGCAGTCAGCCCGAGGTCGCCGGTAAGTTCCGCAAGATACGGCCTTGCCTGCGTCTGCAGTTCAAGGCTGTTTATATAGCAGCTCACCGCGGCGATGAACCTGAGCCCGATCTTGTACGATCCGTCATCGGTTTTATCGAGATACCCCCTGTCCGCAAGCGTCCTGATGATCCTGTGCGCCGTACTCTTGTGGAGCCCGGCACGCCCGGCGATCTCAGTCACGCCGAGTCCCTCCGGCTCAACGGCGAGTACCTCGATAATATCGAGCGCACGGTCGACCGACTGGATATTTTCACTGTTTCCCATTCACATATCCCCTTTTTGACTTTATCATTCTCCGATGATCTTTATAAGCACGCGTTTGTCGCGTTTCCCGTCGAATTCATAGTAGAATATCTGTTCCCACGGCCCGAAATCAAGTCTGCCGTCAGTGATGGCGCACACAGATTCGCGTCCCATGACTGTCCGCTTTATATGCGCGTCGCCGTTATCTTCAAATCCGTTGTGCCTGTACCTGCTGTACGGTTTTTCCGGCGCGAGTTTTTCGAGCCAGTCCTCAAAATCCTGATGCAGGCCGCTCTCATCGTCATTTATGAATACCGAAGCTGTAATATGCATGGCATTGATGAGAACGAGTCCCTCTTTCACTCCGCTCTCGTCTATCGCCTTCTCCACATCGCCCGTGATATTCACGATGCCGCGCCGCGAAGGCAGATTAAAATGCAGTTCTTTCCTGTATGATTTCATTTTTCCTCCGTTCGTCAGTCCTCCGGCGCAAGCTCGCGCATGATCATGCTGTATGCTTCATTCCAGCCGATGCCCTTTTCCTCGCAGACGCGCTTTACGCTCTCCGCCTCGGGAACATATCGTTTCTGTCCGCCGCACTCTATGATTTTCACATCTATCCTGCCCGCATTGAGATCGAATGACGCTTCACCGCGGTCAAGCACGCGCCGCTCTACCGGGAATTTCCTGATCCCGATCGTTGAAGTGTTCTCAAAAATAAGGTCTTCCATAATACCGACATCGCATCTGTCGCAGATGACTTTCAGCATATACGCCGGTCTGTTCTTCTTCATAATGATGGGAACGAAGAACGCGTCGCGCGCGCCGTGCGCCATAAGCTGCTCCAGCGTGTACGCGAGCGCTTCGCCAGTGCAGTCGTCTATGTTCGTTTCGAGTTCGAATATATCTTCTTCAGGTTTTTCTTCCCCGTTCTCCTCGATAAGGAACGCGCGAAGTATATTCGCCTTTTCAAAATCCTTCTTGCCTGCGCCGAGCCCTGTCGCGATGATATCGAACGACCCCGGCATGGTGCCCGATGTCCCGAGCGCTCCGGCGATAGCCGCTCCTGTCGGAGTCACCATCTCGCCCTCGTTGTCCGTTATATGCAGTTTCAAGGAACAGTTCCTCGCGATATTCGTCACGGCCGGCACCGGCACGGGTATCGTCCCGTGCTGGCAGTGAACATGCCCCGTGCCTTCATAAAGATCGGACACTATAATCTTTTCGATCCCGAGATCATCGATGCAGTAAGCCGCGCTGATGATGTCCACTATCGAGTCGACCGCACCGACTTCGTGGAAGTGCACTTCTTCTTTCGGAAGGTCATGCGCCTCGGACTCCGCCTCAGCTACGACATCGAATATTCTCTTCGACATTTCCTTTACATGATCGTTGGCGTCCATGCCGTCTATTATCTCATATATCTCCGGCAGTCCTCTGTGGACATGGCCGTGGTGATGATGGTGATCGTGGTCATGATGGTGATGGTGGTCATGGTCGTGATGGCCGTGGTCATGATGATGGTGGTCGTGATCGTGATCATGGTCGTGATGGCCGTGGTCATGATGGTGATGGTGTTCATGATTATGATCATGGTCATGATGATTGTGATCGTGGTCATGATGATGGTGGTCGTGATCGTGATCGCAGCCGTCTTCCAGCCCTTCAAGCACTACATCGAAATCATAGGCGGAGATCCCGTTCTTCACCGCCCTGCCCGTTCTCACTTCGAATCCCGATACGCCGAGGCTCCCTAGCAGTTTCATCAGGCCCTGCTCATCCGCGCCCATGTCAAGCAGCGCGGCCACAGTCATATCGCCGCTTATACCGGAATAACATTCTAGATAAAGAGTTTTCATTATTAATATCCTTTCTTCAGATCCACTATATTTTCAAGAGGCCTGCCGTCAAGGTAATTCCTGAGATTCCGCATTGCCAGATCAGATATATTCTCGAGCGTCTGATACAGATGCCATCCGCCCGAAACGTGCGGCGTCAGCACGGCGTTCTTCGCGTCCCATATCGGATCGTCATCAGGGATCGGCTCCTTCTCGAACACGTCGAGGCAAGCGCCTCCGATGATATCACTGTTGAGAGCTTCGACCAGGTCGCTCTGGACTATGGCGCCCCCGCGCCCGACATTGATTATTATCGCGTCATCTTTCATGAGTCTGAATCTGCGCATATCGAACATGCCTCAGCTTTCCCCTGTCTCCGGCATCTAAAGAGCTACGATATCAGCGCGCGGCAGAAGATCGTCGAGTTCATCAATAGTATGCATTTCATCGCAGAAGTCCGGTACATCGCTGTGGCGTGAACGTCTGACGCCGATGATATATGAACCGAGCGCCTTCATTCGCCTGCAGTAAGCGCCTCCGATGCTGCCCGTCCCTACGGAGAGCACGACCGCGCCCTCGGCCGAATAGATAGCGCCGTTGTCCGTCCACTGCTTCTTCCGCATATCGCGGTCGTAAGCAAACAGATTTAGCCTGTAAGCAAGACTCATGCCCACCATATATTCCGATATCGCGAGACTGTAGCACCCGGAAGCGTTCGTGAGAGTCCATCCCTCAAAAACAGAAGGGTCC
>JAZAUJ010000132.1:0-3796 GCA_036342375.1 Anaerovoracaceae bacterium
ATATTTCACTGGATTTGGTATAATGATATCGCAGTCGATATTACCGAAACAGAGAAAAATGAAAAAAGATATAAGGATACGCATTGCTGATTCGTCCGGCAATATAACAATATTCGTGTTTGACAGATTCAGCAGAAGTGAATACGAGGAAACGGGCCGCAGGCTGCTCGCGATGGATGAGCTTGGCGGCGAACAGGTCGCGTTCGTGACGGGACCGCGGTCGTTCGAGATGAGCGGGCTTGAATTCTGCGGCAATGCTTCGCGCGCTTTCGCGCTTATGGCCGCGGACGGGACAGAGAAGCAGGTCATCGACATTGATGTGAGCGGGACAGACAGGCCCGTGAGGGTGACGGTGGTCCCGGAGATCAGTTACGCTGCCGCGGAGATGCCTCTGCCGCGCGAGGTCGTGCCGGCAGACGACCGTGACTGGCCGGAGCTTCGCGGAGCGACTGCTGTTGTCTGCGACGGCATTACGCATCTTGTTATTCCCGGAGAAGAGGATACGGCGCTGTTCGAGAGGGCTAAGCGGTACATGACGGAGAAGTACGATCCCGCGGCGCTCGGCGTGATGTTCTGCAGGGTGAGCAGGCGGGAGATCGAAATGACTCCGGTCGTCTACGTCAGGGCGGTGGAGAGCCTTTACAGGGAAGGAAGCTGCGGCTCGGGGACGATGGCTGTCGCTGCAGCGCTTACGCAGGGAAAGGCCGACGGAAAGTATCTATATACTGTTAAGCAGCCGGCCGGGACGATAACTGTGACAGCCTCCGCGAAGGGCGGGGAAGTCACGGGTATTGTGATCGAAGGCGGGGTCAGTCTGGGAGACGAGAGGATCGTCACTTTGGAATATGATGATGACAATGAGGACGACGAAACATTCCCGTCTATCGATGAATTCCGGGATATCGTATCGGAACTGCTGGACGAACTGCCGGAGGAATTCTTCAAAGAGCTGTCGGGCGGTGTCGTGGTAGAGCCGGGAATGATGAGGCCGGATTACGCGAGGGGCGATGACATCAGCACTCTCGGGCAGTATGTCAGATCCGGGCTCGGCAGGCAGATAAAGATATTTTACGGTTCGTTCCGTGAAGCGTTCCCGCGTATTGACAGAGAGCATTTGAAAGGCCGGGTCCGCGATACGGTAAGACACGAATTCAGGCACCATCTCGAGGGGCTTGCCGGTATGCACGGCAGAGACTCGCTCGAAGCCGAAGACCGCGCCGAAATGGAACGGTATCTGAAGGTAAAAGACAGGTGAAAATGAAAAAACAGATGGATGCCCCTGTGAGTATCAGGGTGCATCCATACAATGAACATGATCCGGGCCGTGCGCCCGGATCATTTATTATTATCCGCAGCGCCGCAGCGCTCCGGCGCTAAAGTTTTTCCTTTACGCCGTCAACAAGAGTCCTGTACGCATTGATGTATATTATCGTATCAAGGCCTATCGCGATGGAATCATATCCCATGTTGAAGTATTTCAGCGTGTCTTCGATACCTCCGCCGTTCATTATGCTCATTTTGCCGTGATCCGCGCAGGCCGCGGCGACGCGTTTCAGGGCGTCAGTGAATCCCGGGTCTGTGTACTGCCCCGGGATGCCCATGGCGTTCGAAAGGTCGAGCGGGCCGACGAATATGGAATCGACGCCTTCTACGGCCGCGATCTCGTCGATGTGCTCCAGAGCCTCGAGGGTCTCGCATTGGAGTATCAGCATCGTTTCTTCATTGCGGGAGCGCATATATTCTTCGAACGAGCCTTGCATGTTTTCAGCGAATCCCCATCCGCCGTCATATGTCGGGCAGAGGCCGCGCGCGCCGAGCGGCGTGAATTTCGCGTATTCTACGAGCTGCTTCGCCTCGTCCACGGATTTTATCATCGGCACCATTACGCCCTGAGCGCCTGCATCGAGGACTTTGAGTATCGGAGTGCGCTGCTGTTCGAAGACCCTTACGAACGGGGTGAGTCCGGCGTGCAGCGCGGCTTTTATCCTGAGCTCAGCGCCTTCTGTATCGAGCGGTGAATGTTCCATGTCGATAAAAACATAATCGAGGCCTGTGTAGCCGAGCGCCTCGAGCGCGTTTACAGTTCCGAGATGCGTGAATGTGCCGAGTGTTTTCTCGCCGTTTCTGAATTTCTCAAGTGTTTTGTTTTCCAATTTTATCCCTCCTCCGGGTGCTCCGGTGCCGCGCCTCCTATGCGCGATGCATTGCCTTTTCGGGCCGCACGTACGCGCTCTGAAAAAAGACCGGCACCTGGGTTTCTCTCATGTCAATGCTTTTTGCTGAAGCGGTCTCAGCGTATAAAATTCGTTACGGCCGTTTCTTCCGGCTCGGGATGATCTATGCCTGCTTTTTTTCCAGCATCGATGCATTTTATCATCCAGACCATTTCTCTCGCGAGGTTGCGCATCGTCTGCATGCCTTCCTCGTCCGATCTCGCGTCTCCTGCTTTCCGGTCGAATACCATATTCCAGTATGTCGAGCTGACGACGGGCATACTGGCAATGCCGAAATACTTGTTTACGGCGTCGAGTGTGGCTGTCGTGCCTGCTCTTCTCGCTACTGTGACAGCCGCGGCCGGTTTGAATCTGAACGCTTTGTAGGACAGTTCGCCGCAGTTGCTGTAGAATGCTCTGTCGAGGAATGAAAGGAGCCTGCCGCTCGGATGCGCGAAATATACAGGCGTTGCGAATACGAACCCGTCCGCGCTTTCAGCCTTTTCCACGAATTCGTTCACGCCGTCACCGTCTATTACGCATTTCTCCAGTTTCAGGCATTGATGACACTGCAGGCAGTCGGCGACCGGTCCTCCGCCGATCTGTATTATTTCGGACTCAGCGTTTTCTTCGCTGAACACTTTTGTCATTTCTTTCAGCGCCTGCATCGTCGTGCCGTCTGTGTGGCTGCTCCCGTTTACGAGTAGTATTTTCATATCATCTCCTCCTTTCGGTAACCTGATAAAATTCTAACATATTTGTCAAACAGGGAAAACGCGAAAGCGTGTGCCGTACAATAATAAAAATTGTAGTAAAATCCGGAATTGTATTAAAATTAAAACGGAGAGCAGTGAGTACTATGTTATGCGGGAAAAGGAGGGCGTTATGATATACAGAGACTTTAAGGGCGAGAAGCTTTCTCTGCTCGGATTCGGAGCAATGCGGCTGCCCACGCTGGAAGACGGTTCCATCGATCAGGAACTGACAAACGATATGTTCGATTACGCGCTGGATCACGGCGTGAATTATTTCGATACGGCATTCCCGTATCATAACAGCATGTCGGAGATAGCTGTCGGCAATGCGCTTTCGAGGCATCCGAGGGACAGCTATGATCTTGCCACGAAATTCCCGGGGCATGTCGTCGCGAAGTCGTTCGACCCGGAGGGAGTTTTTGAACTGCAGCTGAAGAAGTGCGGGGTGGATTATTTCGATTTCTACCTCATGCACAATGTCTATGAATTTTCCATTAAGAATTACCTCGACGAAAGATGGGGCATTATGGATTACTTCATCGAGCAGAAAAAAAGGGGCAGGATCAGGCATCTCGGATTCTCCTGCCACGGCGATATCCCGATCATTGAGGAATTCCTGGACAGATACGGCGATGAACTCGAATTCTGCCAGATCCAGCTGAATTATCTCGACTGGACACTGCAGAACGCGAAGGGAAAATACGAGACGCTCGAGAAACGCGGCTATCCTGTATGGGTCATGGAGCCTGTCAGGGGCGGCAGGCTCGCGGATCTTCCGGAGCAGGACAAGAAAAAGCTCGCCGCGATGCGAGAGGGCGCGAGCGAGGC
>JAZAUJ010000133.1:0-3780 GCA_036342375.1 Anaerovoracaceae bacterium
TTAAACTTTCTATACCCTAATAACCCTAATACCCTGGAAAAACTCCCGCAAGGGAGTTTTTTCATTGCGCGGTGTGGTAATATACAAAAGTGAGCGGCGGCATTGCGGGCGCCGCCGTGGAAGGAGATATGAAAATGGATCATACATATAAAACACGCGGGACATGTTCCACGAAGATAGATTTCAGGCTCGACGGCGACGTCGTTCGCGATATTAGATTTACGGGCGGCTGCAACGGCAACCTCAAGGCCATCAGCAAGCTCGTGGACGGCATGACGGTCGGCGAGATAAATGAGAAGCTGGCGGGAAATACGTGCGGTTTCAACCCGACGTCGTGCGCGGACCAGCTCGCGCGCGCCGTGAAAGAAGCATACGAAAAAGAAAACGGGAAATAACATTGATTTTGCCCGATATGATGCCCGATCGCACTTGACGCAGAGGCCAAAAAGTCAGACAATTAAGACAGGACCAATATAATATACAAGATACCGTATTGAGCAGTGAGAGGCAGGGTGATCAGATGATTCCCGATAATGTTATCCGGCAGCAATGCGAAAACCGCAATTCTTTTTATCTTTATGAAGAGCGGGTGATGCTCGAACGCATCGCGCAGCTCAGACACCATTTCAAAGACATTGATTTTCTCTTTTCGGTGAAAGCGAACCCCGCTCCGGCGGTGCTCGACCGCGTGTTCGGCAGCGGCCTCGGCGCTGACGCCGCGAGCCCGGCGGAAGTAATGCTCGCGAGGGAGCGCGGCGTAAAGAAAGAAAATATCCTGTATTCCGCACCCGGGAAAGATGTGAAAGAGATAGAGGCGGCCCTGCCGTATTCAACGGTCGTGGCCGACAGCATCGATGAGGTGTCCCGGATAAATGACGCGGCAGGAAGGCTCGGAATGAAGGCGAAGATCGGGCTCAGGATAAACCCGGGATTCACGTTCAGTGGAAATAGACGCGGCGGGGCCCCGGAGAAATTCGGCATCGATATCGAGCAGGCTGTCGCGAAGCTGCCCGACTTCGAGAAATTGGAAAATATCGAGATAGACGGGATACATGTCCATCTGCGCAGCCAGGAGCTCGATACCGCGGTCATCGCGAGGTATTACGAAAGGCTTCTTAAAAGCGCCGCTGATTTCGCGGAGGCGCTCGGCCGGCCGCCCGGGTTCATCGACCTCGGCTCCGGCATGGGCATACCGTTCGGGCCGGGAGACACCGAAGTCGATACAAAGCGGCTCGGCGAGACCGTCACATCGTTCAGGAAGATATTCTCTGAAAAACTCGCGGGCACGAGGATCATGATAGAGTCCGGACGGTTCATCTGCGGTGAAGCGGGCCTGTACTGCACGAAGGTCATGGACAGGAAAGTGTCGCGAGGAAAGACATTCGTTTTCCTGCACAGCACGCTCAACGGATTTGCCCGGCCTTCTTATGAAATGGCCGCGAGGTATTTCTGCGCCGGCGGTGATCCGGGCGGATACGAGCCGCTGTTTACGACCGAAAACGCGTTCGAATTCATCGCGCTCACGGATTCGCGCGAGGTGGAGACTGTCACGCTCGTGGGCAATCTCTGCACGAACACGGATGTCATAGCTGAGGATATATCAATGCCGAAACTCCGCTGCGGGGATATCCTGGTCGTGACGAATGCCGGCTGCTACGGCGCAACGCTGACGCCGTTCGCGTTTTCGTCATTCGGCCGGCCGGCGGAGCTGTTTCTCAGGACGGACGGGACGGTCACAGAGACATAACAGGCCGCCGAAGGCGCTCAGAGCGGCACAGGCGCAAAAAAAATCAAAAAAATTTACGGCTGAAAACGTTGAAATTCAGCCGTTTTTTATTTTTTGTTAGCACTCTTGCGAAAAGAGTGCTAAAAAATGCGTTTAAAAGCGGGTTTCAGTGGTACATTAAAAACAGGACATAAAAGGAGGTACAGAAAATGTTTGAATTGATGCCATTTGAAAGAAGCGGAAACAGTATTTTTAATTATCTCGATAATCTGGAAAAGAATTTCTTCGGTGATCTGTCCACGGACGTATCACAGTTCAGGACCGATGTTATCGAAAGGGATGACCATTATGAGCTGAAGGCGGACCTGCCGGGCTTTAAAAGGGAAGATATTTCGGTAGACCTTGACAACGATGTCCTGAGGATCTCCGCGGAACATAAAGAAGAAAATGAGGAAAAGGACGACAGGGAAAAGTATGTAAGAAGAGAAAGACGTTACGGGAAGTTCGTGAGGAGCTTCGACATGACGGGTATCGATACCGACAATATCGAGGCGGCGTATGACAACGGCGTGCTTACTCTGAAACTCCCGAAGGAAAAGGAGGTCATTCCTGAAAAGAAACAGATAGAAGTAAAATAACCAATGCTGATCAATTGGTGCACATAATATCCTCTTAACGGGCCGGACTGCTGTCCGGCCTTTTTTTGTGCCGTGGTGAAGGGAGACGGCCCTCCCGCATTGATTTTTTCAGCAGTATCGGATAAAATTTGTCTAAGCAGGCTATATGCGGAGGATAATATAGTATGGACAGCAGGAAAAGCGAAGCGTTTATAAGGATAGCTTCAAACGGGAGCATAACGAAGACGGCCGAGGAGATGGGCTATACGCAGTCGGGCATCACGCAGATGCTCAACAGCCTCGAGTCGGAGCTCGGCGTGAAGCTCCTCAACAGGACGAACAAAGGAGCGAAGCTCACATCGGACGGGGAGCATATGCTGCCGTTCTTCCACGAGGAAAAAATCTGGGAAGAGCGCATCATGCAGGAATGCCAGGCGCTGCAGGGCGTCGTTACAGGTAAAATAAAGATAGGCACGCTTTCGAGCATCGGGGACGCGCTTCTCCCCTCGATAGTCGGGGTATTCCACGAAAGATATCCCGGCGTGCTGATCAGGATAAGCGTCATGGGGAACGCCCAGCTCAGGACCTCGCTGCTGAACAGGGAAACGGACATTATTTTCATCGACGATGTGATAAAACTGAAAAAGGGCGAGTTCGCCACGAGACATCTTTTTGACGACGAAGTCGTGGCTGTAGTCGCAAAGGATAATCCTCTCGCGAAGAAAAAGTCCGTCACATTCGAGGAACTTGCGGAATATCCGTTCCTCGAAGCTACTATGGACAATCAGTTTTCCACTATCTCCTACGCGGGAGAGAAGCGGGACGAGCTCGACTGGGACGTCGCGTTTTCGCTCGATGACGACCTCATGCTCATGAACATGGTACAGAGCGGGCTCGGCGTGACACTGGCGGGGAAAATGCTCGTAATGAACTTCCCGGATAAAGTTGTCAGCATCCCGCTGGCGCAGAAGACGTATCGCTCGTTTTACGTTGGCGTAATGTCCGAAAAGCATGTTTCGCCCGCCGTGAGAGCGTTTGTCGATGTCACGGAAGAGGTAATAGCTGAAAAAACGGGAAAGCAGGAATGACCTGAAAGGCGCTCCCGCATCGATATGGAGCTGAGTAATAAATGGAAAACAAAAAATATGAAGCGGTTATAAGGATCGCTGACAACGGGAGCATTACGAAAACCGCGGACGAAATGGGGTACACTCAGTCCGGCGTAACGCAGATGCTGAACAGTCTTGAGAGCGAGCTCGGGCTGACGCTGTTCAACAGGACGAACCGCGGCGCGGTTCTGACGGCGGAAGGCGAGTACATGATGCCGTTTTTCCGCGAAGAACAGATATGGGAAGAGCGGATACAGCAGGAATGCGCGGCTCTCAAAGGCGTCCTCTCCGGTGAGGTGAGGATCGGCACCCTTTCCAGCATCGGCAA
>JAZAUJ010000134.1:0-3777 GCA_036342375.1 Anaerovoracaceae bacterium
AATAGAAATAGTAAAAGCGGGCATTGATGAGATGGACCTGCTTATGAAGTGGCGGCTCACCGTGCTGCGCGACGTTTTCGAGCTGCCTGAAAACGCGGACATGACCGGGCTCGAGCGCGAGAACCGCATATATTATGAACGTGAGATCCCGGCCGGCGGCCATATAGCGGTGCTCGCAAAAGCCGGCGGAACTGTCGTAGGATGCGGAGGCGTATGCCTTTACAGCGAAATGCCTTCGCCGGACAACCCGGACGGACAATGCGCGTATATCATGAATATCTACACGGTGCCCGAATGGCGCGGGCGCGGCGTCGGCACGGAGATCGTAGCGGCATTGCTGCGTGAAACGGGATCGCGCGGCATAACGAAAGTGTACCTCGAGACATCGATACAGGGGCAGCCGCTCTACGAAAAATTCGGATTCGAAGAAATGCATCACTATCTGATGCTTAAATAACCGGAGTCTTCCGGCAGCCAGCCTCGGACCGCGCCCGGTCGCTCCGGCCTCCGGGCTGATTTTTTTCGCCCGATCGCGTATCTGGCTCCGGGCCAACGAAATTTTCAACGTTCTAAGGCCGTTAGTCCTCTCTAACTCGCCCGACCGGGCCGGTTTTCGCGTTAGGGAGCCCGCGATCGTTGGAATTTTAGTTGGCCCAAATCGATATATCGAAATGAGCCAAAAAAGTCGCTGGCCGCGAATAAGATCGGCGCGCCTGTAAATCACAGTGGCGCATCCATGCTTCAGGCTCCTCTTCAGATCAAAATGAGCACCTGCCGGCCTATTTTCCGCCGAAGAGCCTCCTCCAGAAACCGCGTTTCCGTCCGGAACTGTACGGGGCCTCTCCGCTGCGGGGCGCGGGCTTTCCGGATCCGAGAATACTGCATTTTGTCCCTTTGCTCCGCTCGCTCCTCGCGGCTTCGCTCTGTTCTGCCTCTTTGATGGCCGCGTTCATCATCTCGGACTGCGAATCGTACGGTTCGCCTTCTATCTTCTCATATGTCCCGTCCGGAAGGAGGCGCCGCGCCTTGAGCGTATCGCGCCACTGCATGTCTATGAACCGCCTGATCTTATTCCTGGCGCTTTCATCGTAGACAGGGCAGCCAACCTCTACGCGGCGTTCCGTATTCCTGGTCATCAGATCGGCCGACGAAATGAATATCCTTTCGTCATCGCCTGCGCCGAAGCAGTATATGCGCGGATGCTCGAGATAACGTCCGACAATGCTGCGGACTTCCACGTTTTCCGTGTATCCCTTGAGACCCGGCCGCAGGCAGCATATGCCGCGGATCATCATCCGCACCTGCACGCCGGCCGCGGAAGCCTCGGCGATCTTGTTCAGGATATCTTTATCTGTAAGCGAATTCAGCTTGAAGAATATTCGGCCCTCTCCGCCCTTAGCTATCTCCTCATCCATCATATCGAGCACGCGGCGCTTGAGCGATACCGGCGACACGAGCAGTTCCCTGTACTGCCCGTACAGATTTCCGATGCCCATGTTGCGGAACAGAGTGCGCGCGTCTTTTCCGATGTCCTGATCATCGGTCATAAGGCAGAGGTCCGTATATATCTTCGCCGTCTTTTCGTTGTAGTTCCCGGTCCCGACCTGCGTGATGTACCTGATTCCTTCAGGCGTGCGCTTTGTGATCAGACATACCTTCGAATGGACTTTGTAGTTCTGGATGCCGTAGATGATCGTGCACCCGGCCTTCTCCATCCTGGTCGACCAGTCTATATTATTCTGCTCATCGAAACGGGCGCGCAGTTCTATCAGCGCGTTTACTTCCTTCCCCTTCTCCGACGCCCGTATCAATGCCTCCATCAGCCTGCTTTCCTTCGCGAGCCTGTATATCGTGATCTGTATCGACAGCACGTCCGGATCGTCAGCCGCCTCTGACACAAGGCGGATAAATGGATCCATGCTTTCATACGGATAAGCGAGCAGGATATCGCGTTCGGCGATCTGGTCCTCCATAGGAGCCCCGGGATCAACGACCGCGCATTGCTGCGGCTCGAACGGCCTGTATGTCAATGCCCCGAGTCTCTGCTCGTCGAGTTTTCCCGCCAGCGGATAGGCGTAGTTATATCTGAGCGGCGCGACAGTGGTGAACACCTCTTCATCCTGCAGCTTGAAATGCTTAACAAGGTGCTCCCTTAATTCGTCCGACATCTCGCCGTGCACCTCAAGCCTCAGCGGAGCGAGATGCCGCCTCTGATTGAGCATCTCCTTCATGACATTCCGGAAATCCTCTTCAACGTCAAAATCCTCATCCTCGGCGTGGATGTCCGCGTTCCGCGTTATGCATATCTGCGCCTTCTCTTCCACTTCAAAGGACTCGAACACCACATCTATCATCTCATACAGAAGGTCCTCCATGGCGATGAAATGCACATCCGGGCCCGGAAGATATATGACCTCCGGCATTGACTGCGGTACGGGCAGCAATGCGAGGCTGCGCCGCCCTTCCGGATTATGGAGCACCGCCGCGATGTATATCTGCTTATTCAGCAGATGCGGGAACGGATGATGCGCGTCGATAATGATCGGCGACAGCACCGGGAAAAGTTCTTCCTGGAAATAATCCACGGCGTAATCCTGCTCAGCGCCGCTGAGTTCGCCGAATGTCATGCGCGCTACGCCGAATGTCCGGAGCTCGCGTTCCAGCATGAAGTAAATAGATTCGCGCTTTTCCCAGAGCGGCCTCACCTCGGAAAGGATCGCGCTGACCTGCTCTTTCGCCGTCATGCCCGTCTTATTGTCTTTGTAATTTTTCTTGAATGCCATCAGGTCTATGAGACTTCCTACGCGCACGCGGAAAAATTCGTCGAGGTTCGTCGTGAATATCGTGACGAACCGAAGCCGCTCGAGAAGAGGGACAGAGTCGTCCTCCGCTTCAGCGAGCACGCGCTCGTTGAACTTCAGCCAGGAAAGTTCCCTGTTCTGCTTGAACGCGTATTTCTCATTATGATTATGCTCTTTTGCCATATCCGGCCTTCTCCTGTCATATATCAACGCATTATTTTACGATTCCCCGTTCAGTCTCTTCCACAGATACCCCTCGCGCACGCCGTTTTCGACCGTCACGACCGTCCTGCTGCCGAAGTGTTTCACCAGGCACCTTAATATCGTGATGCCCGGCATTATGGTATGGATACGCTCCGGGCATGTCTTCAGTATCATATCCACCGTATCCTTCTGATGCGTCAGATAGTGATGCACGAATTTGTCCAGCAATGCCGCGTCATATCCTTCGGAAACATCGACATTGTCATACTTCATCGCGATGAGTCTTCCGGCCGCTCTCGCGGAGCCGCCCTCGCAGCAGATGAGCTTCTCGGGGACATCGGCAGGCGTCTCTATCTTTTTCAGCCGCTTCCTTGTGAAGTCCCTGATATTCTTCAGCTCTTTCTCCGTCGGCACGATGCCCTTTACGAACCTGTTGCGCGTGATCATCGAGCCTACCGGCATCGATACGGCCGAACGGATATCTCCGTCGGCGAAAAATACGAGCTCCGTACTGCCTCCGCCGATATCCGCGACGATACCGCCGTCTGTCTTTTTCTCGCACATCAGTCCGTAATACCCGCAGCGCGCTTCTTCTTCGCCGCTCAGCACCGGTATCCGCCACCCGGTCTCGCGCTCGACGTAATCGAGCGTTTCTTCCGTATTGATAATATTTCTCAGCGGCGCCGTCGCGAATGCGTAAAGTTTTTCGAGCGTCAGGCTCTGCAGAAGGAGCTGCAGATCTTTCAGCACTTCCGTGAGCTTTTCCATGCCC
>JAZAUJ010000135.1:0-3758 GCA_036342375.1 Anaerovoracaceae bacterium
GAGCCCGAAATACGACACAGCAGAAGTGGCTATTAAAAGGATAAAAGCGTTCGGCGGAACGCTTGTGCTCGGCAGCGCCACGCCGTCAGTCGCGACATATCAGCGCAGCCTTGACGGGATATACAGGCTGCTGGAGCTCAAAGAGAGATACAACGGGAACGAGCTTCCCGAAGTAGACGTTGTCGACATGAGGAAGGAACTCCGAAGAGGCAACACCTCTGTTCTCAGCGGCGAACTGAAAAACGGCATCGCCGACGCTCTTTCCCGGGGAAAGCAGGTCATACTGTTCCTCAACAGGAGAGGATATTCCACATTCGTATCATGCAGGAACTGCGGGTATGTTATGAGATGCCCTGACTGCGGCATATCGCTCACATACCATAAAGACAGGAACGCGGGAGTGTGCCATTACTGCGGCCGCACCGAACCTGTGCCGCCCGTATGCCCGGAATGCGGCAGCAGATATATAAGGTATTTCGGCGCCGGGACAGAACGCATAGATGAAGAGGTCGCCCGCCTGTTTCCCGAAGCGGCAGCGGCGAGACTCGATTTCGACACGATGCGTAAAAAAGGCAGCATGACGAAGATACTTAAGGATTTCGCCAGCGGAAAGACGGACATCCTCACCGGCACGCAGGTCGTGGCGAAGGGACTGGACTTCAGGAATGTATCGCTTGTCGGCATAGTTTCCGCGGACGTGACGCTGAATATACCCGACTACAGATCGCCGGAACGCTGCTTCCAGCTTATAACGCAGGCGTCGGGCAGAGCCGGCAGGGGCGACGAGCGCGGGAAAGTCATCATCCAGACATACATGCCCGAAAGCAGCGCCGTAAAATACGCGGCGAAAGGCGATTACCGCGGATTCTTCGATAAAGAGATCGTGCTGCGTGAATTGCTGCATTATCCGCCGTACGGCGACATTATGCAGCTGACGGTACAGGGAAAAAACGAAGACGCCGTGAGGCGGCGCGCGGAAGAATGGGAGCGGGATCTCGAAGCGTACACATGGATGACAGGCGTTTCTCTGCCGCAGCCCATGACGACGAATCCCGGGAAAGAGGGATATAAACAGTACATACTCATAAAGTGCCCGAAGGGCATGAGGATGAAATATATGGCGGCGCTCGAGGCACTGAAGGCGCGCGAGACAGAGCGCAACAGGAAAATAAAGAAGGAAGATCAATGCACGGCTGCTGTGGATGTGAATCCGTACAGCCTGGGGAGGAGTTGGTAATATTGGCACTCAGACATCTGGTGTATGAAGGATCTGAAGATGAGTCGCTGAGAGCGACAGCAAGACCGGTAACGAAGTTTGACAGGAGACTGAAGACCCTGCTCGGCGATATGAAGGATACGATGATACATTTCGGCGGCATCGGGATCGCCGCGCCGCAGGTGAATGTAAGAAGGAGGGTCTGCATCATCGGCCCGTTCGACGATGTCATCTATGAGATGGTGAACCCGGAGATAATAGAGACGGAGGGCGAGCAGGAAGGATACGAAGGCTGCCTGTCTGTCCCGGGATTCATAGGACGCGTGAAGAGGCCGGAGAGAGTAAAAGTGAAATGCCAGGACAGGAACGGCGGGGAACAGATATATGAGTTCAGCGGTTTCTCCGCGGTCGCGGCAAGCCACGAGATAGATCATCTCGACGGGATCATGTACACGGACAAGGCGGAGGATGTCCACAGGCCGGAAGACAGGCCGGGCGAATTTGACGAAGAGGATGAAGATGAGTGATAACAGCATGAAAGTCGTATTTATGGGCACGCCCGATTTCGCGGTGAGCAGTCTGCGCGCGCTGGCAGGCGCCGGTCACGATATCCCGCTCGTCATATGTCAGCCGGACAGGCCGAAAGGGCGCGGTCATAAACTGCAGGCGCCGCCGGTCAAAACGGCTGCGGAAGAGCTCGGAATAAATGTGCTCCAGCCCGAAAAGATAAAGGGGAACGAGGAGCTGTTCGGGATATTGAGGGAGGCCGCTCCCGATTTCATCGTCGTCGCCGCTTACGGCAGGATAATCCCGAAGGAAATACTCGATATCCCGGTCCACGGATGCATAAACGTGCATGCGTCGCTTCTGCCTGAGCTGCGCGGCGCGTCGCCGATCGCGGCGGCGATAGTATCAGGAAAGAAAGAGACGGGAGTGAGCATCATGCGCGTAGAGGAAGGACTTGACACCGGGCGTGTATATCTGCAGCGCAGGACGGAGATCGGCAGGAAGCATACCCCCGAACTCACAGAGGAGCTCGCGGAACTCGGCGCCGCCGCATTGACGGAAGCTCTTCCCGCCATAGCTGACGGCACGAACGAAGGCGTCCCGCAGGACGACAGCAGAGCCACCTATGCGGGCATGATCTCGAAGGAAGACGGTCATATAGACTTTTCGAAATCACCTGAGGAGATAGACTGCATGGTACGCGGATATGATCCCTGGCCGGGGGCGTACGCGATGCTTGACGGCGGCATTTTCAAGATATGGGACGCTGAGCCGCTGAGCGCGGAATGCGCTGAAGCGCCCGGCACGGTCGCGGCATGTTCTCCTGACGGCATCGACATATCGGCAGGAGGAAGGATCATCAGGGCAAAGACGGTCCAGGCGCCCGGGAAAAAGCGCATGGCGGCGTCCGAATTCCTGAAAGGCAGAAATATTGAAAAAGGGACTGTATTAGAGTAAAATAAGGCAGACGAAGTATATGCCGAGAGGCGGGTACATTTCCGGAGACAAGGAGGATTCTATCGATGGACGTTAACAGAAAAACAGCGTATCAGGTACTGCTTGATGTTGAAAACAGGCGCTCGTATTCAAATCTGGCGCTTAATCACCATATTATCATCAATAAGCCGACGAACCAGGGCTTCGTCCGCGAACTCGTTTACGGCGTGCTTGAGAACAAGATGCTTCTCGATTATGTTATCAATGCATTGATACCGAAGGATGTTGAGAAGATGAATGTGAGAGACCTCACGATCCTGCGGATGGGCATCTATCAGCTCGCGAAAATGAACTCCGTACCGGAGTATGCGGCCGTGAACGAGAGCGTCGTGCTCGCGAAGAGGTACGCGAGAGGGCGCGAGGGATTCATTAACGGCGTGCTCAGGGGATATATAAACGAAAAATATTCCATAAAGCTTCCCGACAGAGATGAAGACGAGATCAGATATCTTTCCATTAAATACTCTTACGAGCCGTGGATCATAAAGCTGTGGCTCGAAAGTTACGACATGGATTTCGTGGAAGAACTTCTGAAGGCCGGAAATGAGAAGCCTGAGACGTGCATAAGACTGAACTGGCTGAAGGTCATGAAGCCGGATCTCGTGCGCAATCTCGAAGGAAAGGGATTCAAGGTAAGAGAAGGGAAATACAGTCATAACGCTCTTTATGTTTCCGGCGGGAACCTGACAGAGGACAGACTGTATAAAAGCGGACTGTTTTCGATCCAGGATGAGGCATCGCAGATCGCGGCGCAGATGCTGGATCCAAAACACGGCGACGTCGTTATAGACGTCTGCGCCGGCGTGGGCGGAAAGGCGCTCGCGATCGCCGAGCGCATGAACAACAAGGGAGTTGTCATCGCGTGCGATATTTATAAGAGGAAAGTTGAAACAGTCATGCAGGAGTCCAGGAGGCTCGGCGTGAGTATCGTGCAGCCGCGCACATGGGACGCGACAAGAGTCGACAGCACGCTCGTCATGAAAGCTGACGAAGTGCTCGTGGACGCGCCATGCTCCGGACTCGGTACGATAAGAAGAAA
>JAZAUJ010000136.1:0-3746 GCA_036342375.1 Anaerovoracaceae bacterium
ATATAAGCCTGAAGCAGGGCGCGCCGTCCGCGTTCCCGGACCTGGGCGAGCTTCTGGATGCGGACGAGTACGATGACAGCGGGCTCGCGTTCTCGGAAAGGGATGTCATAACGCAGATCAGAGTGAAAGATACGGGCATCGGCATCCCGGAAGAGTCGCGCGACAGGATATTCGAGCGCTTTTACCGCGTCGATAAAAGCAGATCGAAAGAGGTGGGCGGCACGGGTCTCGGACTCTCGATCGTCAAGCATGCCGCCATGATACATGACGCCGCCCTGAATGTGAAAAGCCAGCCCGGAGAGGGTTCCGAGTTCATTGTGACGTTCCGGCAGCAGGGGAATGACACATTGCCGGTCTCAGCGAGCCGTTTCGGTTGACATTGCTGTGATTTTATGCGATACTGATTATTGTAAAATAGTACCTATTTATATAATCGTTACCTAATAAGGTAACGTAGAACTGTTAACGATCGGAGGAAGGATATGAAAGCTACCGGTATCGTAAGAAAAGTAGATGAACTCGGCAGGATAGTGCTTCCGATAGAACTCAGAAGAACGCTGGACATAAATATCAAGGATCCTATCGAGATCTATGTGGATGATGAATGCATAATGCTGAAAAAGTACGAACCCGCGTGCATATTCTGCGGCAGCGCAGAGGATGTGCGCAACATCATGGGGAAAAATATCTGCAGAAACTGCATTGATAAGCTCAAAGATATGTAAGTCGCAGAGGAGAACATACGAAATAACCGGCCAAAAAACAGACAGGCCCTGAAAGGGCGCCTGTTTTTTGATTTGCGGAGACGGCCCGGAGCAAAAATGTTGACGGTCTTCGCGGCCCGTTATAATATAATTATTGGCGTCCGCAGTGAGACGGACGCGGGAAGGCAGGACTTATCATGGAATATGAAATGGAGATCGCGGGGCTGAAGAGGAAACTCCCCCTGTTCCCGGTGAATGAAGACCTTTATATCGCGGCGTTCATAATGTTCGGCGACGTTGAGATCACGGAGGCATGCGCCTCGGCGCTGCTTGAAAGAGCGCCGGAATTCGATATTATCTTTACGGCGGAGGCGAAGAGCATCCCGCTCGTGTACGAGATGAGCAGACAGGCAGGTCTCAACGACTATATCGTCGCGAGAAAATCGGCAAAAGTATATATGAAAAATCTGATAGAGACAGACGTGGATTCTATCACGACGGCCCACATGCAGCACCTCTGCATCGGCGAGTCGGAGGTCAGCCGGATAAAAGGAAGGCGCGTGCTGATCGTAGACGATGTCATCAGCACCGGGCAGTCGCTCCGTTCCATGGAATATCTTGTGAACAAAGCCGGCGGAGAAATCGTCGGAAAAATGGCGGTGCTCGGCGAAGGCGATTCTATGGAAAGGGAAGATATAACTATTCTTAAGAAACTGCCGGTATTCAACGCGGACGGGACGATAAAAGAATAGCATCGATACCGGAGGTGCATATGGACTGGTGCGGATGGAGAGAGCGCAGCGAACTGAGCAGGGATTATCACGACAGCGAGTGGGGCGTGCCGCTGCATGACGACCGCCTTCAGTTCGAATTTCTCATGATGGAGGCGCTCCAGTGCGGATTGAACTGGAACATGATGCTGAAGAAGCGCGGCGTGTTCAGGGAATGCTTCGTTGATTTCGATTTTGAAAAGGTCGCGCTGTACGGCGAGGCGGACATCCGGCGTATCATGGATACTGAAGGCATGATCCGGTCGAGGAGAAAGATAGAGGCGGTCATAAACAATGCGGCCTGCTTTTGTGATATCAGAGAGGAATACGGCACATTCAGCGATTATCTGTGGTCATGGTCAGGCGGCAGGACGATACTGTACAGCGGACACGGGAAAGGAAAAATGCCCGTCAGCAACGGGCTTTCGCAGCGCATAGCGGCGGATCTGAAAAAGCGCGGATTCAAGTTTCTCGGGCCCGTTACGGTATATTCGCATCTGCAGGCATGCGGCGTCATAAATGATCATTCTGTAAACTGCCCGCGTTATAATATGATAAATGAAAACAATCCGACGGTGAAAAAACGCCGCGATAAGGAAGTATATTAGCAGCATCCGGTCCAGCGGGCCCTGCGGCGCAGGGTCCGTTTTTTTACGCGCAGAATAAAGAACATATGTTTGCTTTTTGCCGTACGCCGCTGTATAATCTATTTACACATCGGAGAAGTCCGGGAAAGGGGGACGGATATGGAAAACGCACGCGAAAAGCGGAATATGTTTATCGCCATAGACCTGAAGTCGTTCTACGCCTCATGCGAATGCAGCGAGCGCGGGCTCGATCCTCTGTCGACGAACCTTGTCGTCGCCGACGCGAGCAGGTCGGACAAAACTATATGCCTTGCCGTATCTCCGTCGCTCAAGGCCTGCGGCATACCCGGAAGGCCGCGCCTTTTCGAAGTCGTGCGCGGCATGAAGGAAGTGAACGCGCTGCGCCTGCGGCGCACGGGCGGCCGCGGGTTTCGGGGTTCCTCTGTAGATGCGAATGAGCTCCGGCGGGACCCGCTTCTCAGGGCGGACTACATAGCGGCGGTGCCGCGCATGACGATGTATATGGAATACAGCACGAAAATATACGGCATATATCTGAAATATGTCGCGCCGGAAGATATACATGTCTACTCCGTGGATGAAGTATTCATCGACGCGGCGCCGTATATGGATCTGTACGGGATGAGCGCCCGCGAGCTCGCCGTGACGATGGTGCGCGATGTGCTGCGCTCTACCGGCATAACGGCGACTGTCGGCATCGGCACGAATCTTTATCTCTGCAAGATAGCTATGGATATAGAAGCGAAACACATGGAACCTGACAGCGACGGCATGAGGATAGCGGAACTCGATGAGATGAGTTACAGGGAAAAACTGTGGACGCATACGCCCCTGACGGATTTCTGGCGTGTCGGCAGCGGCACCGCGGGCCGGCTCGCGTCGTGCGGCATGTATACGATGGGCGACGTCGCGAGATGTTCCGTCGGAGAACCGGGCGACTTTTATAACGAGGATCTGCTGTTCAGACTGTTTGGCGTGAACGCGGAACTCCTCATAGATCACGCATGGGGCTATGAGCCGTGCACCATGGCCGATATAAAGTCGTATGTACCCAAAGATCACAGCCTCGGGACAGGGCAGGTGCTCGCGCGGCCGTACACATTCGATGAAGGCAGGCTCATCGTGCGCGAGATGACAGATCTCCTCGTGACGGATCTTGTCGCGAAAGGACTTGAGACGGACAGTATCGTCCTGCATGTCGGCTACGACACATCGAACCTGACGGATCCGGTACGGAGGAGCAGATACCACGGGAAAGTAAAAATGGATCACTACGGGCGGCCGGTCCCTGTATCTTCGCGCGGCACGGCGCCGCTCGAGGAAATGACGTCGTCGTCATCGGTCATTGTGCAGGCGGCTGTCACGCTGTACGAACGTATCGCGGACAGCGGGCTCCTTGTGCGCAGGATCACTGTGACAGCCGGGAGGGTGCGGCCCGCGGCGCCCGCGCATGCTGAAGAACCCGAGCAGCTGGATTTCTTCACGGACAGTAAAACGGCGGAAAAAGAAAAGCGCGAGAAAGAAGCAAAACGCGAAGAAGAACGCAGCATGCAGAAAACAATAATCGACATACGCGGGAAGTACGGGAAGAACGCGCTGCTAAGGGGCATGAATCTCAAAAAAGGCGCGACGACCGTAGAGCGGAACGGTCAGATAGGAGGGCA
>JAZAUJ010000137.1:0-3725 GCA_036342375.1 Anaerovoracaceae bacterium
GAAGGAATGCGCGGACATCGCGTCTGAATACGAGCTGATAAATTATTTCCTCATGCGCTGCTTTGCCCGGGACTTTTTCGCGGCGGCGTACCTGTCGGGGGATGAAGGCGCGGCGCCCGGGGACGAGATGATGCCCGGCGGAGAAAACGGCATCGAGCTCGACATATATCCGGCATTGCCGCCGCAGACGCTCAGGAAGAACACTATAGACGAAAAAGACGGGTTCTTCATCTGCGAGAGCCTCGTGGAAGCGAACGCGCAGTACAGGATCATTGTATCCAGGATAAAGGTCGAGAATATGCGCGTCGTGAGATATGAGCACGCGTCGGGATTCAGGATCTCGCCGGACGAAGCCGTTATGCAGCTCGCTCATTCGGAGTTCATAACCGTTTTCGACGTTATCCCGATAGACGGATCCGGGCTCGAACTCGATCTGGACCTCAATTTCAATTCGATGGCGGCGTCATCGTATCCTCACGGAGAGCTGTATATAAAATTCAACGCGAATAACGATCATGTGGACAGCCGTGTTTTCATGCTCAGCGACGATATTTCCGGCATGTACTACATTTCAGACACCGCCCAGCTCATCGCGGCTTCCTATTCGCTGAAAGGAATCATGAAGATGGAGCGCGATGTCGCTGACAACGACCCGTCGCTGCTGTTCATCCCGCGCATGAAGTTCGAATTCAAGCAGCCCGTGCTTTACGATTTCATAAATTCAGGCATACCGCGCTTCGAGGATTTTCTCGAACTCGTGAAGGGGGACTGACCTGCGCGCAGTATAATTGACAGACATCGGCATTTTCTATTGACCGCGCGGCGGCCAGGCATTATAATCTTCATCAGGCGGAAAATTTCATATTGATAGGGATCCTTATTATGAGCGGCTGAGGGATTAGGCCCTGTGAAGCCCGGCAACCCGATCACAGATCGAAGGTGCCAATTCCTACACCGGCGCGCCGGTGAAAGATGAGGAGACGTGCAGAGATACGCTCTTCTCGAAATGAGAAGAGTTTTTTTATAGGACCCCGGAAAAGGAGTAAAAAAATGAAAAGATTATTCACTTCGGAATCAGTGACAGAAGGACATCCGGA
This sequence comes from Anaerovoracaceae bacterium, assembly GCA_036342375.1. GTDB lineage: Bacteria > Bacillota > Clostridia > Peptostreptococcales > Anaerovoracaceae > JALCRY01. The sequence goes on from JAZAUJ010000137.1 coordinate 1,098, forward strand.
CAAGATCTGCGACCAGATCTCGGACGCGATCCTGGACGAAGCCTTCAGACAGGACCCGTACAGCAGAGTCGCGCTGGAAACGACAGCCAACACGGGATACGCGATGGTCATGGGCGAAATGACGACAGACGGATATATCGATATCCCCAAGATCGCGAGACAGGTGATCCTCGATATAGGATACGACAGAAGCGACCTCGGATATGACGGCAATACATGCGCCATCTTTACCGCGATAGACGAACAGTCCCAGGACATCAGCCAGGGCATACAGGACGGCGAAGCCGGCAAGGTGGCGGAGAAAGCGTCGGCGGACGACCAGTACGACAAGCTCGGCGCCGGCGACCAGGGTCTGATGTTCGGATTCGCCTGCAATGAGACGCCCGAGCTCATGCCTCTCCCGATAAGCCTCGCTCACAAACTCGCGAGAAGGCTCACGGAAGTGAGGAAAAACGGTACGCTCACATATCTCCGCCCTGACGGAAAAACTCAGGTCACGGTCGAATATGACGAATACGGCCCGAAGAGGATAGACACGATCCTCATTTCCACGCAGCACGATCCTGACGCAACGCTCGAGCAGATCAGCGCGGACCTTAAGAAGCACGTTGTAGAGGCGGTAGTGCCGGCTGAACTCCTCGACGACGAAACGAAATATTTCTTTAACCCGTCGGGCAGGTTCGTGATCGGCGGACCTCACGGAGATTCCGGGCTCACGGGAAGAAAGATCATCGTCGACACATACGGCGGATACGCGCATCACGGCGGCGGCTGCTTCAGCGGGAAAGATCCTACGAAGGTAGACCGTTCGGCCACATACGCGGCGCGCTGGGTCGCGAAGAACCTCGTCGCGGCAGGTCTCTGCGACAAGGCTGAGATACAGCTTGCCTACGCTATCGGCGTCGCGGAGCCGGTCAGCATCATGGTCGACACATTCGGCACGGGAAAGCTTGACGACGAAAAGATCGCCGAGATAGTTCAGAAGCACTTCGACCTTAGACCGGGCGCCATCATCCACGACCTCGGCCTGAGAAGGCCTATATACAGGCAGACGGCCGCTTACGGACACTTCGGGCGTACGGATGTGGATCTCCCGTGGGAGCATCTCGACAAGGCGGAGGAACTCGCGGCTGAGCTGAAATAACAGTTGCATAATAAGAGCCGCTTTGATAAAATGAAATAGAGTCGAAAGAGGGGAGGCCTCCGTAGGCCTTCCTCTTTGTTTTACTTAACGCGCGTCGGCCTTCGGGCATTGATGCGATACCATTTACTGCAGTTTTTTTAAGAGGAGTTTTCAATGGGAGTAAAAGTTGCGAAATTCGGAGGGTCGTCGCTTGCGGACGGCATCCAGATAGCGAAGATGAAGGACATCATCAGCGCGGATCCGGACAGGAGATTTGTGGTAGTATCCGCTCCGGGCAAGCGTTTCAGCAAGGATAACAAGATAACGGATCTTCTGTACATGTGCAGAGAGCAGGCGAAGCAGAACCTGCCGGTCGATCAGCTGTTCCAGGTCATTGTCGACAGATTCAGGTCTATAGAGATGAATCTAAATGTGTCGATAAATCTTGAAGGCGAGTTCGACGAGATAAAGAAACGCCTTTCCGAAGGCGAAACGGATGATTATGTGGCGAGCAGGGGCGAATACCTGAATGCGAGGATCATCGCGGAATATCTCGGGTTCGATTTTGTGGACAGCGCGAAGATGGTGAGATTTGACGAAAAAGGGGACCTGCTCGAGCAGAAGACATACGAGGCGGTCGCTGATGAACTCGCGAGACACGAGAACGCCGTCATACCGGGCTTCTACGGCTCTGCCCCCGACGGATCGGTAAAGACGTTTTCGCGCGGCGGAAGCGATATCACAGGGGCTGTCGTGGCGCGCGCTCTCAACGCGGATGTTTATGAGAACTGGACGGACGTAAGCGGGATACTCGCGGCCGATCCGAGGATCGTAAAGAATCCGAAACCTATTACGGATGTCACATACAGAGAACTGAGGGAGCTTTCATACATGGGAGCGAACGTGCTGCATGAGTCGGCGACGTTCCCGGTAAAGGAAGCGAAGATACCTATAAATGTCAGAAACACGAACGATCCGTTCGACGAAGGCACTATGATAACGAGCGAGCCGGGACCGGGCGCGAAAGAGCGCGTGATAACGGGCATTGCCGGAAGAAAGAATTTCGTCGTCATATCAGTGTATAAAGACAGGCGGAGCGATTACGTCGGATTCATCAGGAGGCTTGCCGGCATATTCGAGGATTACGGGCTCGCGATAGAGCATATGCCCACAAGTGTGGATTCTGTATCCGTCGCGGTGTCGGGCGAGAACATGGGCGACCATACGGACGAGATCGTAGAAGAGATAGAGAGAAAACTCCATCCGGATGAGATAATAGTCCACGACGACATCGCGCTGATCACGACGGTCGGCGAGGGCATGGCGTTCAAGCCGGGTTCGTCTGCAAAGATCCTTACGGCGCTGGCGGAAAAGAAGATAAATATCAGGATGATAGACCAGGGCAGTTCCGAACTGAATGTTATCGTCGGCGTCGTGAACGACAGGCTTGAAGAGGCGATAGCGGCCATATACGATGCATTCGAAGGATCCGGCAAAGAACTGAA
>JAZAUJ010000138.1:0-3714 GCA_036342375.1 Anaerovoracaceae bacterium
ATCATTGCCTCGAATGCCGATTTTATTGAATGCCTGCTGGTCATATCATTCCTCCTGTAACATCAGCCGCCTCCGGGCCCGCCGCATCTTCGCCGCCGCCTTCTTCGGCGTCGTTCAGATGCTCTGTCGCTTTCACGAAAATATCCGCGAACAGGGCCGCCTGACTGGCCGTCAGCCTGTTCTGCCGTATCATTTCAAGCATTGTCGAGAATGAGAGCGCGACATCGTAGCGGTCTCCGCCGTCGGGCACGAGTTCGCTGAAATTGACTGCCTGATCCCGGCCGCGCCCGTTTTCATTGAACAGATTCTTTATGAAAGCGGTGCGCTGCTCTACGCTGATCCTGCTGCGCTGTATCCGCTGATAACGCTCTTCAAGCTGCCGCTCTTTTCGCTTCTTCTCTATGAATGCGTTGAACGCGGCCACGAACTGCGGCATGCTCAGAGTCAGGATCTCATCCGCTTCGCCGGCGAATTCGGACAGATCTTCCTGCGGCTTTTCAAAGATACAGCGGCCCTGCTCCTCGCGGTCCTTCAGCATTGATGAGACCGCCTTGAATCGCTTGTACTCAAGCAGTTTCTTTACGAGATCGGACCTCGGATCCTCGTCGGCTGCGTCTTCGTTTCCTTCCGCGCTGTGCGGCAGCAGCATCTTCGATTTCAGCTCTATCAGCTCCGCGGCGAGCACCATAAATTCGGATGCGACATCAGCGTCCACCCTGTTCATTTCCTCAAGATATTCGATATACTGTGATGTGATCTCGGCTACTTTTATGTCATAGATGCTCATCCGCGCGTTTTCTATAAGATAAACGAGCAGATCGAACGGTCCTTCGAACGCCTCGATCCTGACTTTATATCCCATGCAATAAATTATATCGCAACGACAGACGTTTTTCCACTAAAACAGCACCGCGCGGCCGCGCGATATGGTAAAATCGTTTAGCGGAAAAGCGCATCGGCGCATTGATGGATTTAAGGAGTTTTCCCATGAGGCTTAACAAATATATAGCGCATTCGGGTGTGACGAGCAGGCGCAAGGCCGATCTGCTCATGGAAGCGGGGAACGTGAAAGTGAACGGCGTCGTTATCAGGACGCCCGGCTATGACGTGCAGGAAGGCGATATCGTGGAGGTGAACGGCCGCGTCGTATCGCCGCAGGAAAAGGCGGTTTATATCATGATGAACAAGCCGGCGGGCTGCGTGACGACGGTGAGCGACGACCGCGGGCGGACGACGGTCATGGACCTGATAACAGATATCCCGGAGCGCATCTATCCTGTCGGCAGGCTCGATTACAACACGACGGGGCTTCTTATACTCACGAATGACGGCGAGCTCGCGAACAGGCTCATGCACCCGTCCGCGGAGATCCCGAAAACATACCGCGCTCTCGTGACGGGGACACTGACGCAGGAAAAACTGCGGAAGCTCCGGCGCGGAGTGGATATAGGCGGGTTCGTAACGAGCCCCGCACGCGTCGACGTCATCCGCAGGCATCCGCATTATTATGAAACAGAGATCACTATCCACGAAGGCAAAAACAGGCAGGTGCGCAGGATGTTCGAAGCGGTCGGCTGCAAGGTCAGGGAGCTGAAGCGCATCTCTGTCGGAGAACTGTATATCTCGCGGCTCGCGGAGGGGCATTACCGCAGGCTGAGGCGCGACGAAATAGAGTATCTCAGGAGTCTGTAGCAATGCCCGGCGGCCCGGGACCGCCGTTTTTCAGTGTGTCATTACTGTGAAAACGCGCGCCGGGGCCTTGTGAAATTACTGTGAACGATTTTCGACACAGAAACTGCGCACGCTTTGAAATATATGGCCTGCGGGCCTTCACAATATACCGGGCGCAGGACGGCGAATTTTCTGACATCGGCTCTGTTCCTTGACACAGGCCGCCCGCGCCGCTACTCTAATAAGCAATACGAGCCTGCAACAGCAAGGCTCGGTTTTTATTGGAGGTATTATTATGAAAGGAAAAGCGCACCGAATGAAGAGAGGCGCGCTGCCTGCTCTCGCCGCACTGTGCGTGGTATTCACGGCTGCGGCGGTATGCTCCGCCGGGACGCCGGGCGCGGGCAGTGATATACATGTCACTGCAGCTGCGGCCATGACTGCGGCAGGGCAGCAGACAGAGGTCGGCACATCGGCTCACGAAAAGCTGACATCTGTTTTCGGCAGCAGTCTCTCTATCGCGGAAATGAAAAAAGAAGAACGCGGCGTCATCAGCGCTGAAGAAGCGGTAAAGGCGAACGCGGAAAAACTCGAAAGGAAATCGCCGTACAGTGTATTCGCTGCCGGGATCGCTTCTGATCAGGACGAGTCATCGGCGAAGCATAAATATACTGTCACGACAGACGGGACATCGGCAACGGTATTATCCGGCGCCGACACCGTAGAGGGCGTGCTGCGTGACGCCGGGGCAGACATTGATATACATGATGTCGTATCGCCGGCGCTTACGGCCCGCGTCTATCCCGGATCATCCATTACCGTCGAGCATCTTAATGAAGTCACTGTGAAGGCGGACGGCGAGACATTCACTGTCTATGCGGGAAGGAACGCGACTGTTTCTGACGCTGTCGCACTCGCGGGCGTGCCCGTCGGGACGGGCGACCGCATATCGGTCCCCGCGGGATCCACGGTGACGGACGGGATGGAGATAAGCGTCGACCGCGTCACATCGAAATATGTCACGAAAGTCGAGACAGTCAGCCCGAAAACGAAAACCGTTGAAACGACAGCTATTAAATACAGGCAGAAGGAAGTCGTGAACGCGGGGAAGAGCGGGAAGGCGAAAATAACTTACAGGATAAATTATATCAACGGCAGACCGGCCGGCCGGGAAGCCGTGAAGACGGTATATATCGAGAAGCCCGTTGACAGAGTCGTCAGGACGGGGAAAAAATACAAGGCCGTCTATACGATGGAAGCCACCGCGTACTGCGGCGGCGGGAGCACGGCCAGCGGTCTTCAGGCCGGATACGGAAGGATCGCGGTCGACCCGTCCGTCATCCCTCTCGGCACGAAAGTCTATGTCGAAGGATACGGCGAGGCCGTGGCAGCCGATACGGGCGGCGCGATAAAAGGCAGCCGCATAGATCTGTGGTTTGCCGGAGAAGCGATGTGTCAGTCATTCGGCCGCAGGACTGTAAAACTCTACGTGCTGAATTACTGACAGGTGAAGTGCTGACACACAAAAAAAGAGCCGCGGGGCTCTTTTTTTGTGCTGTGCTTTTCACGGCGCCTCATCTGAGATGCTTCCCGAGCAGGTCGACAAACAGGTCGACAGATCCCGCGTCTTCGAACAGCGCTCTTGCTGATACGCTGCTCCCGCCGCCTCTGCCGCCGTATATCCCGGCGTTCTCTTTCACGAGCTTTCCGCAGTCCGCGCCGCCGTTCGAGAACAGGAATAAAATATTTTCCCGCTCGGATATGAGGCATAGCGGTTTGTCCAGCAATGCCCTGTCGGCCTGATCCCCGGCAGGCTGCTCCGGTTTTTCCGCTTCGCCTTTTTTCCCTTTTTTCTTTTTCCCGCGCGGATCTATTCCGAGCCGCTCCTGGACATTATGTCCTATCTTCAGGATGTCATCCGCCGCGAGGTCGCTGTATTTCACCGCGGCGAGATCATCGCCGCCGTGCGACTTCAGCATTGATATGATATCGTCCGCGCGCTGCGATGTCACTGACCGCAGGAGCGCCGTCAGCCGCTCGGCC
>JAZAUJ010000139.1:0-3695 GCA_036342375.1 Anaerovoracaceae bacterium
GAGTCTGTATCTGCATGACAGCCGTATGGCGCTGGGAGGAGACATCCCGCCGTCTGACCGTGAAAGGATCGAGAGTATCATCGGTCATTTCGAGAAGGCTGCCGAGGAGGCGTTCATGCTGATTTGAAGATTTTGTGCCCGGGAGACCGGGCTTTTTTGGTAGAAAAATCTTGAAAACCGTAATGGTAAAAATTGACATTAAAAACAAACCGTGGTATATTGATATCATCGAAATCCATATCGATGCGGGCGGAGTCCCGTAACAGAATAGCAGCATTATCGAAATACTGCGGGGAGGTGATACACCGTAACGATCATCATGTATTGATACACATCCATTTTGTCCTTCGGGGAGGCGATGGCCTCCCCATTTTGATTGGAAAAAGGGGGTTTTGAAAAAAATAATGAAAGCAATGCGGAATTTACTGAAAACCAGGGCGCTGCCCGCGGCGCTCGCTCTGTTCACGGCAGTGACGATGACGTGCGTCTCTCTGCCGGAGCCGGCTGAGGCTTCAGGCGGCGAAAGCGCTGTCAGGGCTGATCTCGAAGCGGGGAAGAATTTTGATTTTGACGGATTTCCGACGCGGTACTGGACGGCAAAGGTCGGCGGGAAAGTGACAAGGACCGCGTACTGCATCCAGCCGTCGCGCGTGCCGGATGAGGGCGCGGGCTCGGCTAAGAAGATGCCTGACTCGAATGTGATATCAAAAGTCATGTACTACTGCCGCGGGTATCATGGCTGGCCCGCTGCGGAAGCGCGTCTTCGCAGGCTCGCCGGATCGGATGAATGGTTCGGCGCCGACGCCGGGTACGGGTATGTGCTCTGCCACTATATACTCAGCAGCGTATATGATTCTCCGCGCGGCGAATGGGACGACGGTCTTACGCCGGCGCACGCGGCGTTCGTCAGAAAAGCGGCGAAAGTCATGCTGAAACTTCCGGCTCCGCCTGAAGCAAAACTCAGCATCACGCCTTCGCGCGCTCAGGCGTTATGGCTCTCGGACGGTTCCGGGTATCTCAGCCGGACATTCAGACTGAACGCTGACAAAAGGAATTCTATCACGGTGAGATCTCCGCGGGGCGTCGTGACATATAACAGAAATACGGGACAGCGCGCCGGAAGCGGGGCGGCTGTCAGGATCAGCGGAGGCCAGAGCTTTGATTTCAAGATCACGGATAACAGGGCCGGAGGGAAAAAGTTCGTGTTCGGTCCGTACAGGGGCGCGCTTTATGACTATACGGCGTATAAATTCAACGCGCGGGAAAATGCGCAGGACATCGCGTTTTTTGCGCTTGAAGACGTGCATTCGGACAAGATAACCGTCACGGCGGGCACGACGGGTTCAGGGAAGATCGTGAAGACGAAGGAAAACAGAGACGGCAGCAGGAGCCCCGAGGCCGGAGCTGTGTTCCGTGTATGGAACACAAAATTCGGGTCATATGAAGAAGCGGCCCGGAGCCCGTACGCTTATTCGGATATCATCACGACAGACGAAAACGGGACGGCGGTCACCGGGAAACTGCTGCCGGGGACATACAATGTGCGCCAGACAGCGGGAAGCAGGTTCCATGAATACATCGCCGACAGGCAGTTTACGATAGAGCCGGGGAAGAACGGGGAGATCGTAAAAATCGGAAACGAAGAAACGAACAATGACGCATTGATGGCGCTCAGGCTCGTGCTGAAAAAGAAAGATATTTTCACGGGACGCGATATCAGGGTAAAAGGCGCGGAGTTCAGGATCTACGATGAAGAAGGGAAGCTCGTGAGCCTCCCGAAAGAGACGGAGAGCGGCGGACATTCGGTCACGATCATGTGCGATACGTTTGTGACGGACGAAAACGGGACGTTCACAACGCCTGCGGCGCTGAAAGCCGGGACATACAGGATAGTCGAGACGAAGGCGCCGCTCGGATATCTGAGATCGCCGGACAAGACCGTAGAAATTTCGAAAGACGCGGAAAAGATGCAGGGCGTGAGCATTGATGCGGATACGGTCACGGTCGATTTTGAGGACGCGCCCCAGCTCGGGACGATCCATCTCAGGAAGCACGGCGTATATACGGCGGACGGAAAGAAGGTGACAGAGGATCTTCCGAATGTCGTGTTCGATATCATAGCAATGGAAGATATCATGACGGGCGACGGGACGCTGAGAGCGCGAAAGGGCGATGTCGTACGCACCGTCGTTACGGATAAGAACGGCCGCGCGGATGCGGACAAACTTTATCTCGGAAGATACGGTATCAGAGAGAAAGCGTTCCTGAAAGACGGGAAAGAGACAAACTCATACAAAAATTATCTGATCACCGGCACGGAAAAGATAAGCGAGGCGGTGCTCGCGCCTGCAGCTGACAGGGATACGGTCGAATATGATCTCGTGATAGAGAACAACGGCGATCATAAGATCGAGACAGAGGCGGTCTGCGAGGCGTCGGGCAGTCATTACGGCGTATTGGGCGCGGCCGGCAGGAAAGAGGCCGGTGCGGCCGCGGAGAAGCGGGGCGCGGCAGTCATAGACAGAATAAAGTATTCGCATCTGATACCGGGCGAAAAGTATACGCTTAAGGCGGTCCTGATGGACAGGGCGTCGGGAAGCCCTGTCACTGAGAGCGGGAAGGCGGCGGAGGCTTCCGCTGAATTCGTCCCGGAAGCGTCTTCGGGAGAAACGGCCGTCAGGATCAGCGCCGGAAGCGGGGCGCTCGCCGGAAAAGACACTGTTGTGTTCGAAAAACTGTATCTCGGCGGAAAACTTGTGGCGTCGCACTGCGACATCTCATCGGAAAGCCAGACCGTGAAATGGCCCGCGCTCAGCACGATGGCGCTCGATGCCGCGACCGGGACGCACTGCGGGACAGTCGGGAAATGCAGGATAACCGACACCGTCACATATTCGAATATCGAGCCCGGCCGGAGGTACACGGTGAAAGGGATCGTCATGGACAGGAATACGGGAAAGCCGCTCGTGACCGGCGGAAGAAATGTGACGGCCGAAAAGTCGTTCACGGCTGAGAAAGGGTCCGGCAGCGCTGTGCTTGAATTCGGCCTTGACGCTTCGGACCTTGCGGGCAGAGACGTCGTCGTGTTCGAGACGCTTGAGAGCGAAGGCGTTGATGTCGCTGTCCATCACGACATCAATGCGGAGGAGCAGACTGTATGCTTCCCGGCCATCAGCACGACAGCTTCAGACGCAGGCAGCGGCACGCATTCGGGCAGTGTCGGGAAGAGGACTGTCCTGTACGACAGGATCGATTACAGGAACCTCGTGCCCGGCGTCCGATATACCGTAAAAGGCGTACTTATAGACAAGAAAAGCGGCAGGCCTGTCATGACGGGCGGAAAGGCCGTCACAGCGGAGAGGGAATTCACGCCCGAGATGTCCGACGGAAGCACTCTGGTGAAGTATACCGCGGATACGACGGGGCTCGGAGGGAAAGAGACCGTGTTTTATGAAACACTCAGCGTCGGAGAGAACGAATGCGCCGCGCACAGAGATATAAACAGCAGAGAGCAGACGATCTCGTTCAGAGGCGCCGTTTCGCCGAGGACAGGCGACGGACTTCCGGCGGCCGCGATAACAGCGCTCCTCATATCCGGAGCGGCCGCGCTCGCGCTGCGCAAAAAGAATCGCCGTGAAGTTTAAAAAATTTTTAATGTTCTTTAAGGTTCATTTAAGGGAAAGCGGGTACTATAC
>JAZAUJ010000140.1:0-3632 GCA_036342375.1 Anaerovoracaceae bacterium
GAGCCGCCGGACTTATAGTCCTGCCGCTGATAGAAAATGTGCCGCGTTCGATATTCACAGCCGTCGCGGTCATGACCGCCGTATTCGCTGCCGCGGGAGCCGCTTCGGCCGCGGCGTCGCGCAGACTTGAAGGAGGTATCGATGCCGGGACGTCAGGGGAAAAGTAAATATTCTCTGCGTGAGGCACGCGTGCTGCGCGTCGCGGTGACTACCGCCCTCATAACCACATTCGCGGGCAGTTCTCTGAATGTAGCGATACCTTCGCTGAGCGCCGAGTATCATATGAGCGGCGCGGCGGCAGGCTGGATCATCACGATGTACACGCTTGTCACATCGATGCTTTCAGTCCCGACGGGCCGGCTGTCTGTGAAGATCGGGAACAGGAAAGGACTTATCACCGGCATCGGGATATTCGGCGCGATGTGCATAGCCGCCGTATTTTCCGTGAACGGTACGATGGTCATAACGTGCCGCGCGCTGCAGGGGATCGGCGCATCGTTTATCTTCGCGACGAATATGGCGATAGTCGTGAGCGTGTTCCCGCCGGAAAAAAGCGGGGCTGCGCTCGGGATAATGACTGCCGGGACGTATACCGGGCTCTCAGTCGGGCCCGTGCTCGGCGGCATCCTGAATTCATATTTCGGGTGGCGCTCGATATTCATCGTGATGTTCATCATTTCTGCGGTCGCGTTCATTGAAGCCGTGCGGCATCTCGAATGGAAGCAGGAGGCTCGCGACAGTTCTCTCCATCAGGATATCCGCGGCACGCTGCTGTATATGGCCGGGCTTGCGATGATAATGACCGGATTTTCGGAGCTGACTGCATGGCCGTACGGGAAATACCTGCTGGCCGCGGGCATTGCCGTAATGGCTGTGTTCTTCTATATAGAAACACGGACGGATGATCCTGTGGTCGAGGTCCGGATATTCCTTACGAACAGGATATTCACACTGTCTAATATAACGGCGCTGCTGAACTACGGCGCTATATTTTCGATAAGTTATCTGGTTTCGATATATCTTCAGGTCGTGAAGGGGTTCGGTTCGCAGGCCGCCGGGCTGATACTCGTGATCCAGCCTGTCATCCAGGCGGTGCTGTCGCCAGGGGCCGGACGGCTGTCGGACAGGGTGGAAGCGTGGAAACTCGTGACGGCCGGGATGGTGATATGTTCGGCCGCGCTCTTCTGCTTTTCGATGCTCAGTGAGAACAGCCCGCTCTGGCTCGTTGTCGCGCTCCTCGCGGCCGCGGGGACGGGAGTATCGCTGTTTTCGTCTCCGAACACGAACCAGATCCTGTCATCCGTGGGACCTCAGGATAAGACGTTCGCGTCCGCTACGCTTTCTACGATGCGGACGATAGGTCAGACGGGCGGCATGGCGGCAGTGACGCTCATAACGTCGCTGTTCCTCGGGACCATGACGCTGCAGGAAGCGCCGGCATCAATGCTGATAAAGACGATGCATACCGCGTTTATCGTTTCGACGGCGCTGTGCATCGCCGGGGCGGTCATGAGCACCGCAAGAAGCGCCGGGAGCGTCTCCGGCGAATGAAAAAGTTGCCCGCTTCGGGCATTGCTGATACAATAGGCTAATACGTGAGGGTGCCTTAGGAGGAAAGATTTGAACAACAGACGTATGGATCCGTATATGGTGATGTTCCTGGCTCTGATGCTGTTCTTCGGCATCAGGCAGGGCATGTACAGTGCGAGTCCCCGGGAATGGCTCCTGGAAAAATTGTTTATTCTGCCCGGCATTGTGATCGGGCTTTCGGTGCACGAATTCGCGCACGCGGATGTCGCGTACCGTCTCGGCGACAACACGCCGCTTTATCAGTGCAGGCGCACCCTGAATCCGGCAGCGCATTTTGACCTGGTCGGCTTTCTCGCATTGATATTTGTCGGGTTCGGCTGGGGCCGTCCTGTCGAGATAGATCCGCGCAATTTCAAAAATCCGCGCAGTTCCGAGCTTCTGGTTTCGCTCGCCGGCGTCGTGATGAATCTCATCACCGCGGTCGTATTCACGCTGATCCTCAAGCTCTATATCTCGGCGACAGGCATGATGTATGTGTCGATGACGACTCTTACGGGCATCATCTATTACATGATCCTGTATACGATCCAGATAAATCTGGTGCTGATGATTTTCAATCTTATCCCGGTCCCGCCGCTTGACGGCTTCAATATCGTGACCGAGATATTCAATCTCAGAAAATATTCATGGTACTGGAATCTCTACAGATACGGGTGGTTCATACTGATGATACTCATCATGTTCAACTTCACCGATGTCGTGCTGAACAGGGGCGTCGAATTCTTCTGGGGCATACTGGCGCAGCTGCTTTAAGGCGCCGCGCCGGCGGCAGGGCTCACCCGCGTGCTTTGATCTCCGCGAGGAGCGCTGCCGGATCGTCCGCGTATATCTCGCAGAACCCGGATATCTTTTCCCTGTTTCTCTGTACGGTCGCGTCGTAGACTCCGTACACGCGGAAGCCGGCCTTCGCGGCGGTCTTCACGGCGTAGTACGCGTCTTCCACGACGACAGTCCGGTCCTTTGGGGTGCCCAGCATCGACAGAGCCTTCTCGAATATCCCGGGACGGTCTTTCCCGCTCGACTCCGAGCATGTAATGATAAATTCGAAGCAGTCGAGCACGCCGCAGCGTCTGAGCGCGGTCTCGACTTCCGGCCGTTCAGTTGCCGAAGCAATGCACATTTTCGCGCCGTTTTTTTTCGCGTAGTCCAGCAGTTCCGCAGCGCCCGGCTTAAGTTCGACTTCGTTTTTATAGAAATCGCGGATGATGCTCATTTCCTCATCGATCATCTCTTCGTAACTGTCCGTGATGCCGTACTCCTCCTGGAAATACGCCGCGGACTGCTTTAAGCTCATCGGCTTGATCTTTTCGATGAGATCGGGCTTCGGCTCTTTGCCTTTCCGCTTGAGATAGTCGTAACTCAGACTGCGCCAGGCGCCCATCGAATCTGTGAGCGTCCCGTCCATATCAAAAATGTAACCAAGATCTTTCATTATGCATACTCCATGATGTGCCGGGCGGCGGGCGCCTGATGATTCGCGCGGCGGCCCTCGGCCCCGCTATATTATCTCGAGGCAGTACAGGTGGTCCAGCGGACCGCTGCCGGAGCCGAGGTCGAGCCCGGCCTTCAGCGCGCCCGTAATATACCGTTTCGCGTCTTCGGCCGCGTCGAACACGTCCATGCCGGCCGCGAGCCCGCATGCGATCGCGCTCGAGAGCGTGCAGCCCGTCCCGTGCGTGTTGGGATTGTCTACGCGTTCTCCGCGCAGCCACCTGACATTGCCGTCCATGTACAGCAGATCGTCCGCGTCGTCGGACAGATGGCCGCCTTTTATCATTATACATCCCGCGACATTCGCGTCCTTCGCGATCTTCTCCGCCGCGCGGATCATATCATCTTTCTCTCTTATTTCCATGCCGGCCAGCACTTCCGCCTCGCTGAGATTCGGCGTTATGACTGTGCCGAGAGGGAGGAGTTCACTTATCAATGCGCCTGCGGCGTCGTCCTGCAGCAGTCTGCTGCCCGATGTCGCGACCATGACGGGGTCGACGACGATGTTCGAGGCGTCCCATTCTTTCAGTTTTGACGCGATAGTCCTGATA
>JAZAUJ010000141.1:0-3623 GCA_036342375.1 Anaerovoracaceae bacterium
ATTCCACAGCCTTATCTTCTCGTGGTCGCCGCTCAGAAGCACTTCAGGCACCTTCATGCCCTCGTATTCGCGCGGCTTCGTATACTGAGGATATTCCAGCAGCCCGGAATAGACGGATTCTTCCATTATCCCCGCGCTGTCTCCGAGCACGCCCGGGATCATCCTCGCCACGCTGTCGATAAGGACGATCGCGGCCGGCTCGCCGCCTGTCAGGATATAGTCGCCTATGGATATTTCCTCTATATCCCACCCGTCGAGTATCCGCTGATCTATGCCTTCATAATGCCCGCAGAGTATGACGATATCGTCAAGGAGCGAAAGCTCTTCTATTTTTTCCCGGCTGAGCACGCTGCCCTTCGGTGACATATACACGATCTTCTTGTCCTGCGCATTGACGGCGCGAAGGCACCTGAACACCGGTTCCGGCATCATCACCATCCCGGGACCGCCGCCGAAAGGATATTCATCCGTCCTGTTATGCCTGTCCAGCGTATAGTCTCGGATATTCACGCACTCGATATCAAGCAGGCCGTTTTCGCGCGCCCGCCCCAGCATGCTCGTTCCGAGCGGCCCGTCGAACATCTCCGGGAACAGCGTCAGTATATCTATATGCATCACAAGTCCTCCAGTCCGTCTATGAGCCTCACTGTGACCTTCCTGCTTTCAAGGTCCACATCGCAGATGAATTCAGGGACACCCGGTATCAGGAGGTCTTTCGCCCCTTCGCGTTCCACTATATACATATCCTGCCCGGAGGCTCCGCTTATATCTTTGAGCGTACCGACCGCGCTGCCGTCTTCTCTCACGACAGCGGCGCCTATCATATCGCGCACATAAAATTCGCCTTCTTCCAGTTCCGGAAGGTCTTCGGCGTACATGTATACCGGCTTTCCCTTCGCCGCTTCGGACGCGTCGCGGTCATCAATGCCCGACACCTTTATTATCGGCGCCGCCCCTTTATACCTCACGCTTTCTATTTCATGCTCGGTCCCGCCTATGATCACGCGTCCTATCGTCTCGAACCTGTCGGGCTCATCCGAATAACTCAGGATCTTTATCTCGCCTTTCATGGCGACAGGCGCGCTCACTTTTCCGATCTCTATTTTTTCCATTTTCCCGGATATGCTCAAGGCACATATGAAAATATGTGCCCCGTCCTTTCACAGTTATTGTACGATCTCTACTACCACTTTTTCATTTGACCTTACGGCCGCGGCCTTTACGACAGTTCTAATGGCTTTCGCTATCCTTCCCTGTCTGCCTATGACCTTGCCCATATCGCCTTCTGCGACGCGCAGGCGGATGATCGTGGTATCGCCATCGCCCTTTTCCTGAGTCACTTCTACTTCATCAGGCTCGTCAACAAGCGATCTGGCTATAGTTTCAACAAGTTCTACCATCAGCCATCACCGCTCTCTATAATATGCCTGCTTCTTTGAAGATCGACTTTACTCTCTCGGTCGGCTGAGCGCCGTCGCTGAGCCACTTCTTTGCCTTTTCCTCATCGACTTTGATATCGTTCGGCTCTGTCAGCGGATTGAAGTATCCGAGCTCCTCGATGAATTTCCCGTTTCTCGCGGCTCTCTGATCCGCGACAACGATCCTGTAGAAAGGCTGCTTTTTCTTTCCGATTCTCTTTAATCTGATCCTTACCATTATTATCTCCTCCTGTGAAAAATAGGTTTTTATCTGAAAAGTCCGGGCATCCTCCCGCCCGATCTGTTCATCTGCTTCATAAGTTTTTTCGATTCCTCATAACGCTTTATGAGTGTGTTTATCTGGCTCACGGGCCGGCCCGATCCCGCCGCGATCCTCTTCCTTCTGCTCGCGTTCAGTATCTTCGGATCATTCCGTTCTTCCGGCGTCATGGAAAATATGATCGCTTCCATATGAGTGAACTCCTCTTCGCTCTTGTCGAGATCGAGGTTCTTGAGCGCATTCTGCTGCCCGGGCAGCATCGAAAGCACCTTTCCGAGACCGCCCATATTCCTTATCTGGTCGAACTGGTCAAGGAAATCCTCGAGCGTGAACTGATTTTTCCTCATCTTCCGCTCGAGCTCTTCGGCCTTCTTCTCGTCCATCTTCTGCTCGGCCTGCTCTATGAGAGACATCATATCTCCCATATCCAGGATCCTCGACGCCATTCTGTCGGGATGGAACACCTCGAGCGCGTCCATCTTCTCGCCCATGCCGACAAACTTTATCGGCTTTCCCGTGACCTTTTTTACGCTGAGCGCGGCTCCGCCTCTCGCGTCGCCGTCCAGTTTTGTCATGACCACGCCGTCGATGCCGAGCCGCTCGTCGAAGCCTTTCGCCGCGTTCACGGCGTCCTGGCCTGTGAGCGCGTCCACGACGAGCAGTATCTCATGCGGCTTCACCTCGCGCTTCAGCGTTTCGAGCTCTTCCATGAGTTCATCGTCTATCTGCAGACGTCCGGCCGTATCGATGATGAGAACATTGTATCCCCTGATCTCGGCCTCATGCTTCGCCCGCTTCGCGATATCGGCGACGTCCTTCGAGTCGCGGTCTGTGAACACCGGAGTGTTGACCTGCTTCCCGACTACTTCCAGCTGATCTACAGCCGCAGGCCTGTAAATGTCGCACGCGCAGAGCATCGGTTTCTTGCCCTGCGTTTTCAGATAGTACGCAAGTTTGCCGCACGTAGTCGTCTTACCTGTACCCTGGAGCCCGACCATCATCAGGACAGTAAAGCCGCTCGGCGAATACGTAAGCTTGCTGCTGCCTCCGCCCATCAGATCGGTGAGTTCTTCATTTACGATCTTTATGACCTGCTGTCCCGGCGTGAGACTTTCCATGACTTCGCTGCCCATGGATTTTTCCTTCACATCCGCGACGAACTCCTTCACCACTTTGAAATTGACATCGGCCTCGAGCAATGCGAGTTTGACTTCGCGCATCGCGTTGTCTATGTCGGCTTCGGTCAGCGAGCCCTTGCCCCTGAGGCCTTTGAATACCCCCTGGAGTTTTTCGCTCAAACCTTCAAATGCCATAGTACCTCCTAGTCATCTATCCCGTTCAGTACTTTTTTTATGTCTTCGAGCTTCCCCGCGAGCCGCCTGTCATCTGTCTCCCTGATGATCTCGTCAAGACCCTCGTCTATCCCGGCTATGACTCTTTCTGTTCTCGCGAACTTCCGGGCGAGCCCGAGCTTTTCTTCATAACCCGTGAGCGCCGTCACAGCACTCTTCAGCGAATCATGCACCGCCTGTCTGCTTACTCCGAGTTCCCCGGCGATCTCCGCGAGGGAGCAGTTCTCTTCATAATACAGACCGACGACCTCGTTCTGTCTTTCCGTAAGGAGCGCTCCGTAAAAATCATGGAGCAGACTTATTCTCAAATAATCGTCCATTGCGATCACCCCATAGTGTAAAGCAGTCCGGCTTTACACCGCGTAATACTGTATCATATGAAAAGAGAGGTGTCAAGCATCAATGCTTAACACCTCTTATTCTGATCGCCTGCAAATATTCCGGGATCAGCCCTCTTCGAAATCATCTTCGATCGGAACCGGCACTATGACCTCTTTCGCGCGTTCCAGAGTATCCGCGGGGACATATATCTCGATGTCCTGCAGCGTATTCGTGCCTATCGCGACCTCCATG
>JAZAUJ010000142.1:0-3609 GCA_036342375.1 Anaerovoracaceae bacterium
AGTGGCCTTCGCTCTGTCAGATGATACTGTTCCTGCTGCTGTTCATCGGAGGCTGCACCGCGTCGACCGCGGGCGGCATAAAGGTGATACGGTTCTCTATCATGTGCGAACTCATCCGCCGCGGGTTCTACCGCCGGATCCATCCGCGCGCGACGCGAGCCGTAAAACTTGGCGGCACAGCGATATCCGCTCCGCTCGTATCCTCCGTCACGGCGTTCATAACGCTGTTCCTCGGGGTATTTCTGGTCACCGCGGCCGTGCTGTCGCTGCAGGGTCTCGATTTCAGCACGACGCTCTCGGCGTCTGTTTCGCTGCTCTCAACGACAGGCTCGTCATTCGGTATAATCGGCAATACGGGCGACTACTCCGTTTTCTGCCAGCCGATCAGACTTTTCTGCAGCCTGATCATGATATTCGGAAGAGTCGAACTTTACGCCGCGCTCCTCGTGTTCGTTCCGGAATTCTGGAATCCGAACAGATCCCGCACCGTAAAATGATCCGGCGCATCAAAAAAAGCCCGGACGTCCCGGGCGGGGCCGCGAAACTCAGTTCACGACCCTGAAATCTATTTCTCCTGTTTCCATATCCGCAGACTCGACTTCAACGCGGATCGGGTCGCCGAGATCGTATGTCCTGCGCCGGCGCTTTCCTATGAGCCTGTATTTCTCCGGTTCATAGACGTAATAATCGTCGCTGAGGCTGTTTATTCGGACGAGCCCTTCGACAGTATTAGGAAGCTCAACGAATATGCCGAATCCCGTAACGCCGGAGATCACGCCGTCGAACCTTTCTCCCGTAAAGCCTTCCATATATTCGCACATCTTTATCTTCGCGACATCGCGTTCAAGATCTACAGCGGCGCGCTCAGTTTCCGAAGAATGCTTCGCGGCCCTCTTCACCGCCTCCCTCGTCTCGCGCTCCGGCAGATGTTCTCCGCGGATGCACGTCTTTATTATCCTGTGTATGATCAGATCCGGATAACGTCTTATCGGCGACGTGAAATGGCAGTAAAACTTCAGCGCGAGCCCGAAATGCCCCCTGCACTTCGTATCGTAACTCGCCTTCTGCATGGAACGCAGCACTACTGAATTCACGACATTCTCATACGGCTTCCCTTCCGCCTTCTTCAGGATATCGCTCATCATTTTCGGGCTCACGTGATCGGGATCCCCGCCGAGCCTGAGGCCCAGTATCTTCAGGAACGCCTCGAGTTCCTCCATCTTGTCCTTCTCCGGCTTTTCGTGCACACGGTAGACGAACGGCACGTTCTTCCCGAAATATTCGCAGGCCACAGTCTCATTCGCGAGAAGCATGAACTGCTCTATCATTCTGTTCGCCGTCCTGCGCTTGGCAGGTTCTACAGACGCTACATTTCCGTTATCGTCCATCCTGATAACGGGCTCGGTCAGTTCGAAGTCTATGCTCCCGCGTTCGTCCTTCCGCCTTTCGAGCAGCGCGGCGAGATCTCTCATCGTGAGGAGATCATCGTATATATGATCGTATTTTCTTATCAATGCTTCGTCGCCGTTTTCGAGTATGTCCGAGATATCGTCATACACGAGCCGTTCGCATGAACGGATGACAGACTCATAGATCCTGTGGTCCACTACATTGCCGCTCTCATCTATCTCCATATCGACCGACAGCGTCAGTCTGTCCTCGTCCGGATTCAGACTGCAAATGCCGTTCGACAGCGCCTCCGGCAGCATCGGTATCACGCGGTCCGCGAGATATATGCTGTTCCCGCGGGCGGCCGCTTCCCTGTCGAGCGGTGATCCGCCCGTGACATAATGCGAAACATCCGCGATATGCACTCCGAGCAGGCAGTGCCCGTTTTTCAGTTTGCTGACGGATACGGCGTCGTCA
The DNA here is from genome assembly GCA_036342375.1 of Anaerovoracaceae bacterium. Classification (GTDB taxonomy): domain Bacteria; phylum Bacillota; class Clostridia; order Peptostreptococcales; family Anaerovoracaceae; genus JALCRY01. Next base: position 1,867 of record JAZAUJ010000142.1, read on the forward strand.
AAATCCTTAGAGTCCGCTCCGTCGATCGTGAATATCTTTCGTGAACTGCGGAGATCTTCCCTTCCTTTCAGATCTTCCTCCGTTATGCCTCTTTTTTCCGCTTCCGCCGCTTCATCCAGGACGGCCTCCGGAAAATCCTCGCGCACGTTATACTGACGGATAAGCGTTTTGATATCCCCGCCCTTCTCGCCCTTACGCGCGATGATCTCGGTAATGACCCCTTCCGGCCCGCGGCCGTGCTCCGGATACGCGATTATTTTCGCCGCGACCCTGTCGCCGTCCTTCGCGCCGCCGAAGTTGCCCGGACGGATATAGAGATCATCCGTCTGATGCCTGTCTCCCGATACAACGAAACCGACGCCGCCGTCATTGTCGAACGTGCCTACATATTCAGACGCCGCCCTGTCGATTATTTTCTTCACCTTTCCTTCCGGCGAATCGCCGCGGCCCTGCCCCGGCCTGTAATCGACAACGACCGTATCGCCGTTCATCGCGTCCGACATATGGTCGGGCCTGATGAAAATATCGCATTCCGGGCCGCCGCCTTCCGGCGTCACAAATCCGAACCCTTTTCTGTGCTTATGCATGACGCCTGTAATACACTCACTTTTCAACTTCATACCCATACGTTCTTTCCTTCTTTCCTCTTTCCTTCCTTCTTCTCTTCATCAGCCGCGGCTCCGCCGCGACTCCTGTAAAAAAGGCTCCCGGTTTCATCCGGGAGCCCTGTTTTTCGTTTTACTGAGCGCCTGCGCTCTCTAACGTCACGACCACAAGCGACGCGATGATATAGACAACCGCCATGATCACAGTCAGCCTGTGCAGCAAGGCGTCATATCCGCGGCTCTTTTTCTTTCCGAAGAGCTGTTCGGCGCCTCCTGCTATCGCCCCGGAAAGCCCGGCGCTGTTCGATTCCTGAAGCAGGATCGCTATGATCATTATCACGCTGACTATTATCAGCACAATCATCATTATCTTCATCTATAGTTCCTCCGAATGTCTGAGTTTTTTCCAAATAGCTTATCTATCTTATCATGCGGCCGTATCAAAATCAAGCACTTTCACATCAGACGCCCGTCCGGGGGCAGACCTGCGCCGTCAGAAATCAATGACATCCATGAATTTCCGCGCGTCAAGGCTGGCGCCTCCGATGAGTCCTCCGTCTATCTCCGGCTGCGCCATAAGCTCCGAAGCATTTTCAGGTTTCATGCTGCCGCCGTACTGGATTATCACATCGCACGCGACGTCATCCCCGAACAGTTTCGAAAGCTCGCCGCGGATAAATCCGCACATCTCGTTCGCCTGCTCAGGCGTAGCCGTCTTCCCCGTGCCGATAGCCCAGACGGGCTCGTACGCGATGACCATGCGTCTCACGTCATCAGCATCGATGCCCTCAAGATCCTTCCCGATCTGTCCGCCTACAACTTCCTCCGCGCGGCCGGCTTCGCGCTGCTCGAGCACCTCGCCCACGCACAGGATCGGCGTGATCTTCGACCTGAAAAGACGCTTCAGTTTGAGATTCACTGTTTCGTCCGTTTCATTATTGTACTGTCTTCTCTCGGAGTGTCCGATTATGCAGTAATCAATGCCTATCTCCTCCAGCATGGGCACAGACACTTCGCCGGTGAACGCGCCGCTGTCTTCAAAATGACAGTTTTCCGCGCCTACGCCGATATCTGTCCCGGCGAACGCTTTCACGAGGCGTTCGAGATGCACATAAGGAGCGCATATCGCGGTCCTGAC